>JBHEOU010000067.1:0-4342 GCA_046260645.1 Bacteroidales bacterium
GCCTTGTCTCCTTAAAGCCGGGCAGCCCCTTGAAGTAATTTGAAAAATGGCGCCGCATCTCTAGTATTGAGGTTTTTCCTTCCTTGTGTTCAAGAGATTTATCAAGGTGGAGGAGGGCAAGGTCAACCTTCTCTTCAATGGTTGGTTCAGGGAGCAGCTCTCCCGTATCAAGGTAGTGTCTTATCTCCCTGAAGATCCATGGCCTTCCGAAGGTAGCCCTGCCAATCATGATGCCGTCAACGCCGTATTTTTCAAACATCATTTTTGCTCTCTCAGGCCCGTTGACATCACCGTTACCGATAATGGGTAACCTGATGCGGGGGTTGCTTTTCACCTCGCCTATGAGAGTCCAGTCGGCCTCACCGCGGTACATCTGCGCCCTCGTGCGGCCGTGTATGGTCAGCCCCTGAATGCCGGTGTCCTGCAGTCTTTCGGCCACCTCAACGATTACTTTGCTGTTGTCATCCCATCCCAGCCTTGTCTTGACAGTAACCGGGACTTTGACGGCCCTTACAATAGCCGATGTCATTTCGATCATCAGGGGGATATTCTGAAGCATTCCGGCGCCGGCACCGCGGGCGGCAATCTTCCTGACCGGACAGCCGAAATTAAGATCAATCAGGTCAGGCCCGGCCTCTTCGGCCCTGAGTGCGGCGTCAACCATAGAGTCAGTGATATGACCGTACAGTTGTATGCCTATCGGACGCTCATAGTCAAAAAGATCAAGTTTCTTTATGCTGCTCTTCCCGTCTCTTATCAGCCCGTCAGAGGATATGAACTCGGTATACATGAAATCAGCCCCGAACATCTTGCAGATGTATCGGAATGAGGGGTCAGTTATGTCCTCCATGGGAGCAAGAAAGAGAGGCTGCTCCCTGAGTATAGTATTTCCAATCTTCAATGACTGATTATTGATTGTCCTGATCCACCTCGAAAAGGGTAGGCGACAGATCCTTTCTGGTGGTCTCGTTACGGCGGAAAACATATACCAGGCCATACTTCTCGGCACTGGTCCTTTTCTCCTCCTCGGGGAGTGAGGCAAAGCTTGTTTCTATCTCATTCCAGAGTGTTGCAATAAGCTCATCTGCCTCGCCGCGCAGATCAGAAGTCCGGTTGACGCACTCGGAGGCCCTGCGGTTAATGGTCTTGTAATGGTTGCGGGTCTCCAGGAACTTTTCATACCGTACCTTGACAACTGCTATTGAGGGGTTCGTGACCGGTGAGCTGCCTTTCCTTATCCTGTATTCCTCACCGTCAATGATCCTCTTTCCCCAGGCAACCAGCTCATTCTCGGTTGTGAGGGAAGGCAGTGAAGAATCATCCGGGGCGATGCCGTAAAATGATCTTGTTTCCGGAGGCATCTCGCCCCTGGCTATGGCCATATTCATGACCTTCAGAAAGTGAGTTATATATAATCTTGCCTTACGGGCGGTATCCTGGTTTGCCCTGATCTTTTCCGACTGGTTGACAAGGGTCTGACGCTGGTGGCTGATGGTATTATCAAATGCCGGGAGAAAAGCCCGGATCTTAACCAGTGTCTTCATTGAAAAAGCAAGCCTGAATGGCGGAATATCCTTACTTATTTCAATGGCTCTCTTCAGCGCTCTCAGACGGGCGGAATCAGTGTTGGGCAGACGGCGATAGGGCATAAGATAATAACGTTACGGATTCTGGTAGTATGCGAATATACACTCTTATCGAGACATGGCAATGCCCTTCGCAATTAAAATTTACAGATATCCTGAAAAATATCAACTGCTCTTGTTAAATTAGCGTACTGATACAAAAATTTTCTGATATGTTTAAAAAAGAAATTTACATTAAGCGCCGTCAAAAGCTGAAGTCTCTGATGAATAATGGTATAGCCTTGTTTATCGGGAATGTCGAATCACCGATGAACTATCCTGATAATACCTATCACTGGAGGCAGGACAGTGATTTCCTCTATTTCTTCGGCATTGATCTGCCCGGTCTGACTGGGATGATTGACTTCAATTCCGGTGAGGATTGCATCTTCGGAAATGATTTCGATGTTGATGATATTGTCTGGATGGGACCACAGCCCCTTTTGAAGGAGCTGGCAGCCAGTGCGGGAGTAGAAAACAATCTGCCTTTATCGAAGCTTGATGATTATATTGATCAGGCGCTATCCGGAAAAAGGCCTGTTCATTTCCTGCCGCCGTACAGAGCTGAGACCAAGATGACCCTGGGCGCACTGCTTCGTGAGAACCCTTGCCAGATGCGCACAAAAGCATCGGAGAGCCTCATCAGGGCTGTGGTTTCACTTAGGTCGATCAAGGAGGATGTGGAGATTAAAGAGATAGAGAAAGCGGCAGATATTGCTTGTGAGATGCAGACCACGGCCATGCGGATGTGCAAGCCGGGGATGAGTGAGCAGGAGATATTCGGAACCATTGAGGGGATTGCATGGGCAAGGGGCAGCGGGCCGTCATTTCCCACGATACTTAGCATCAACGGACAGACACTGCACAATCACAAACATAATAACATACTCAGAGAAGGAAGGATGATGGTCACCGACTGCGGTGCCGAATCAAATATGCATTATGCGGCAGACCTTACCCGCACAACACCGGTTGGAGGCCGTTTCAGCCAGAGGCAGAGGGATATTTACGAGATCGTGCTGAAAGCCAACCTGGAATCGATAAAGAAAGCCGGTCCCGGTATCTCAAACCGCGACCTGCATCTTGGTGCCTGCGAAATCATTGCCTCGGGGCTTAAGGAGCTCGGGTTGATGAAGGGCGATCCGGCTGGGGCCGTTGCTGCAGGGGCCCATGCTCTTTTCATGCCACACGGACTGGGTCATATGATGGGTCTTGACGTTCATGACATGGAGAGCCTCGGTGAGAATTATGTAGGCTACAATGATAAGGTGAAGCGCAGCACCCAGTTCGGGTTAAGGTCGCTTCGCTTTGCGCTGCCGTACAAGCCGGGTCACGTATTCACGGTTGAACCGGGTATCTATTTCATTCCTGAACTGGTTGCCAAATGGAAGGGAGAAGGCCTGCACAAGGACTTCATCAACTTCGCAAAGGTAGAGAGCTACCTTGATTTCGGTGGTATCAGGATTGAGGATGATGTGCTCATTACCCCGGGCGGTTCAAGGATGCTTGGCAAAACGGCGCCCAGGACTGTGGCCGAGATAGAAGAAACCTGCCGGGTTTAATTACCGATCCTCATCCAGATAACGTTGCGACAGGTCTCAGACCTGTCGTTATCAGTAATAATACCGGTTAATACGATTTATAATATTCCCGGTTCAACCTGGCAATGTTGAATAGCTTGATCTGTTTCGGGCACTGTGCTTCGCATGCCCCGGTGTTTGAACAGCTGCCGAAGCTCTGGCGGTCCATCTCGGCTATCATTGCCCTCACCCTCTCCTTAGCCTCGGGCCTGCCCTGTGGCAGGAGGGCGTACTGAGATATTTTGGCCGACACGAACAGCATTGCGGAGGCGTTCTTGCATGCGGCCACGCAGGCGCCGCAACCGATGCATATTGCTGCATCAAAAGCCAGATCACTCTTTTTCTTGTTAACGAGAATAGCGTTGGCCTCGGGTGCAGCACCGGTAGTTACGGAGATGAATCCTCCGGCAACCTGTACCTTGTCCAGGGCGCTGCGGTCAACTATCAGGTCTTTGATTACAGGAAAGGGTTTTGCCCGCCAGGGCTCAACAACAACTGTCTCACCGTCTTTGAAGTATCTCATGGAAAGAAGGCATGTTGTCAGACCCGGAACAGGCCCGTGGGGGTATCCATTGATGTACATCCCGCAGCTGCCGCAGATTCCCTCATGACAATCATGATCATACGCGACAGGCTCCTCTCCCTTCTCAGTAAGTGTCTGGTTGAGGTATGCCAGCATTTCCATAAAAGACATCTCGGGAGCTATTCCGTCAAGATCATATTTTGCGAATCCGCCTTTAGATCGCGCATTCTTCTGTTTCCATATTTTAAGTGTGAGCTTCATATCTTTCCGGGATATTGTTACTTGTAACTTCTTTGTTTTAGTTCCACGAACTCGAATTTCAATTCTTCCTTATGCAAGATGGGGGGCTGATCATCATTATACTCCCATGCGGCCACATAAGCAAATTCATCATCATTTCTCATGGCCTCGTGATCAGCTGTCTGGCTCTCTTCCCTGAAGTGGGCACCGCATGACTCCCTCCTGTTAAGGGCGTCATTAACCATCAGCTCGCCAAGCTCCAGGAAATCAGCGACCCTGCCTGCCTTCTCAAGTTCCTGGTTGAGCTCATCAGCACTTCCGGATACAATAAGATCATTCCAGAATTCATCTCTCAGCTCCCTTATCAGTCTTAG
>JBHEOU010000067.1:4352-8644 GCA_046260645.1 Bacteroidales bacterium
CGCGTCATCCCGCAATAATCCCACATTATTTTGCCAAGTTTTTTATGAAAATCGGTAGCTGTCTGTTTTCCTTTTACAGCAAGAAGCCTGTTTATCCGTTCAACCGCTTTCTCTTCAGCTTCCTTAAATTCGGGAATATCTGTCTTTATCCTGGGTGTTTTTATCTCCGGGGCCAGATAGTTGCTGATAGTATAGGGCAGGATGAAATAACCGTCACCTGCTCCCTGCATTAGCGAGCTTGCGCCCAGGCGGTTAGCACCGTGATCCGAGAAATTCGCTTCGCCAATGGCAAACAGTCCGGGAATTGTTGTCATAAGGTCGTAATCTACCCAGAGGCCTCCCATTGTATAATGGCCGGCAGGATAGATACGCATCGGCTCGACATAAGAATCGATACCGGTAATATCCTTATACATATCAAAGAGGTTACCATACTTGTCCTCTATTGCTTTTTTCCCCTGCTTATTAATGGCATCACGAAAATCGAGATTGACAGCCAACCCTGTAGGTCCTACGCCAAATCCGGCATCACATCTCTCCTTGGCAGCCCATGAGGCGACGTCGCGCGGCACGAGATTGCCAAAGGCAGGATACCTGCGTTCAAGATAATAGTCACGTTCTTCATCGGGAATTTCATTGGCGGGTCTTTTATCTCCCTTTGCCTTTGGCACCCAGACCCTGCCGTCGTTACGCAGTGACTCTGACATCAGAGTCAGCTTGCTCTGGAATTCGTTCATCTGTGGTACGCTGGAAGGGTGTATCTGAACGAAGCTCGGGTTGGCAAATGCTGCTCCTCTTTTGTAGGCCTTCCAGGCTGCAGAGGCATTTGAATTGACGGCCAGGGTGGAGAGGTAGTAGATAGTGCCGTAACCGCCGGTGGCGAGTACCACAGCGTGGGCTGAGTGTCTTTCAATTTCTCCGGTTATCAGGTTCCTGACTATGATACCTCTTGCTTTGCCGTCAACAACCACAAGGTCAAGCATCTCACGACGCGGAAACATGGTCACTGACCCTTCCTTTATCTGCCTGCTCAGCGATGAATAGGCTCCCAGCAGCACCTGTTGCCCGGTCTGACCTCTTGAGTAGAATGTGCGGGAGACCTGAACTCCGCCGAATGACCTCGTTGTCAGTGTTCCTCCGTATTCCCTTGCAAAAGGCACGCCTATTGCGGTGAAATGGTCAATGACCTGGTTGCTTACCTCGGCAATGCGATATACATTGGCTTCACGTGCCCTGAAATCGCCACCTTTAATAACGTCGTAAAAGAGATGAAAAACACTGTCACCGTCATTTTTGTAGTTTTTTGCAGCATTGATACCACCCTGGGCAGCCACAGAGTGTGCCCTGCGTGGCGTGTCCTGATAACAGAATACCTTGACATTATATCCCATCTCACCAAGGGAGGAGGCGGCAGGCGCACCGGAGATACCTGTTCCCACCACTATGATATCAATCTTTTTCTTATTGGCCGGACTGACCAGTTTTGCATTGGCTTTGTACTGTGTCCACTTCTTTTCAAGGGGACCGTCAGGAATCTTTGAGTTGAGAGTTATCATGTTGTCTTGTTTCTTCAGGTTATTTGAAAAGCCAGATGACAAGCGGGATTATTGCAAATCCGACTGGAAGCACTATCGCATATATAAGCGAGATGGCCTTTATGAAAGGGGTCCAGAACTCATTGGAGAGGCCGAGGGTCTGAAAAGCCGACTGCAGGGCATGGTAGAGGTGAAATCCAAGGATCAGAAAGCAAACCCAATAGAGGATGACATAACCGGGGAGGGCAAAAAGCTGGTAAGCGACTGCATAAAAGTTCTCCGGATCACCATCAATAATCCCAAGCTTGATGAAATAGAAATTGAAGAAATGGATAACCAGGAAGATCAGCACGGCTCCCCCGGTCCATATCATGAACCTTGAGAAAGCAGATGTTTCGGATTTGTTTCTGACAGTATACCTGACGGGTCTCGAGAGCCAGTTCTGTATCTGCAGAAATATCCCGTAGGTAATGTGCACCAGTATGGCCAGTATCAGTAACACCTCCACGACCTTCACCGGGGGAAAGGTTGCCATGAAGTGGGCGGCGTTGTTAAAGGACTCCGGGTCACTCTTGAGAAGCATCAGGTTGATTCCGAGGTGAACCGGGAGGAAGAGCAGCAGGAACAAACCGGCCAGCGCCATCACAAATTTCTTTGAGACGGCAGAGAAAAGGATTTTGTTCATGGGCATTGTACTATTTGGTTCAGGGTTTTTGAAAGATCAATGGAAAATCTTTTCTTCCTTGTAAATTTATAAAGTTTTTATCCTTTAACAAATGACCAATGAACATGTATGTAGAATTTGATGGTTTAAAGGTTTCATACAGGGTAACGGGAGCGGGGCGTCCGATTTTTCTGCTTCACGGTTACCTGGAGGCTGGCGAGGTGTGGGAGCCGCTGACAGACAAGCTCTCCGGAGATTTTCGGATTGTTATAGTCGATTTGCCCGGACACGGTGATTCGGGGGTGAAGGGAGAGATTCACACTATGGAATTTCTTGCCCGGGCAGTGCGTGCGGTATTGTCTGATGCAGGAGAAAGCAGGGTTTTGATGATCGGCCACTCGCTCGGAGGGTATGTCGCACTGGCGTTTGCGGAGCTGTTTCCGGAGCTGCTGGCAGGTTATGTTCTTTTCTCTTCCCATCCGCATGCAGATACTCCCGAAGCTATCGCAAAGCGAAACCGGGAGATTGCTGTTGTAAAAGCCGGTAAGAAAAACATCATGTATCCTGCGAATATCTCAATGATGTACGCAAAGAATAACCTGAGATCAATGTCCGGAGAGCTTAAAAGATCGAAAATGATAGCCTCACGAATTTCCGGAGAGGGGATAATTGCAATGCTGAACGGAATGATTTCGCGTCCTTCAAGACAGTCTCTGGTTGAAAGCGGAAGAGTACCATTGCTGTGGATACTGGGCCGGGAGGATCTTTATTTCTCTCCTGAAAAGGCTATACGTGACACCAGGCTGCCGCAGAATGCAGAGGCGGTCATCCTGGAGAACTCCGGGCACCTTGGTTTCATTGAGGAGACGGAGAGGTCAGCAGAGCTGATCACCTGCTTTGCAGGGAAGCTTGACTGGTAGGCGATAGCCGGGTGCTCTCCCGGAAGCCTTACTGGTAACAGCGGGTCAGATGCTCTCAATATAATTCAGGGCATCAAGCAGGGTCTTGTCAATCTCCTGCCAGATAGGATAAAATCCCATGTTATCCAGCATATTACGGGCAATGTATGCCTTCAGCTGCACATGTATGATTTTTTCCGAAACAGCAAGCTGCTGCCGGTTGGCTGAAACGCCATTCTGGTAGGCAAACCTGACAAATTTGGAGATGAGATCCTGACTTGAGAGCCATTTGTCAAGAGAGGGGAGGTCCTTAAACTTTTTCATGATCTCCCGGTTGTCTTCAGTATACTTGAGTGCATAGCGGTATAGCAGCCCGGAATTTCTGATGGCCAGGAAATAATCGGATATCCCGGTTGTGTCAATGGGGATGAAGACGTCAGGCATTATTCCCCCGCCGCCGTAGACTGATCTCCCTCCGGGAGTTATAAACCTGAGGGAGTCATCCATCCTTATTGAATCTGCCTCTTCAAATTCGCCGTGCATCATCCTGTTACCGAGATCCTCATAGTATTTGTCCACTCCCTGGTCATATGGTTTCTGGATAGACCTGCCTGTGGGTGTATAGTATCTGGCAATGGTAAGACGCATTCCGGAGCCGTCACGGAACATTACAGGTTCCTGGACAAGGCCTTTGCCAAATGAACGGCGTCCGATAATTGTTCCCCGGTCATTATCCTGTACGGCACCTGCCAGAATCTCGCTGGCAGAGGCACTCCACTCATCTATCAGCACAACCAGCTCGCCCTCCTCAAAATCGCCCCGGGAGGTAGCCTTTACATCCTGCCGCGGGGTTGATTTACCCATTGTGAAGACAATGAGTTTTCCGTCAGGGAGGAACTCGTCGGCAATCATGGTGGCGGCATCCATCACTCCACCGGAGTTGCCCCTGAGATCCAGGATCAGTTTCTTCATCCCCTGATCTTTCAGCTCGCTCAGACCCTGATTGAACTCATCATGGGTAGTAAGGGCGAAGTTGGATATCTTGATGTAACCAACCTCATCTGACATCATGTAAGAGACATCAACACTGTAAATGGGTATCTTGTCACGTACGATTGTGAAAGGAAGCAGTGTATCTGTTCCCTTGCGCTCGATCTTCAGGCCCACTTTTGTGCCGCGGGGCCCCTTCAGCAT
>JBHEOU010000068.1:0-4326 GCA_046260645.1 Bacteroidales bacterium
GAGCCACCGGCACCCGAGCCGGAGCCTGAATCCGAGCCCGAAATCAAAGAGCCACCGGCACCCGAATCCGATGAGTTACTTGAACTGATCCCGGGCACCATCGCTGAGGGTGAAACGCCGGAAGAAGAACTATCACCGGCAGACCTTATAGACCGGTTTATCATGATCAGCCCTAACATGGAGAGGATGTCACCAAAGGAGTATCAGCCGGTGCAGGATATCACGGAACAGGACTCCGATGAACCGGACAAATTCATAACGGAAACGCTGGCAAAGATTTATATCAACCAGGGCTACTACACCAGGGCAATAAATATTTATGAAAAGCTCACTTTGCAATATCCGGAAAAAAGTGCTTACTTTGCGAACCGTATTGAAAAGATAGAAGATTTAATAAAATAGTACATCAATGGGCATCTATATTTTTATTTCAATCCTTGTCATCATAGCATGCATACTGGCTATAATGGTAGTTCTTGTACAGAACTCCAAGGGTGGTGGACTGGCAGCGAATTTCACCTCCGCCGGCCAGTCGATGGGCGTGCGCAAGACCGCTGATTTCCTTGAGAAATCGACCTGGACACTCGGGGTAGCAATATTTGTTCTGTGCCTCGCAGCCACAGCATCCATACCCAGAGGTCAGGGTCAGAAGGAATCAGTCATCAAGCAGTCGATCGAAAGAGCACAGGACCCCAACGCCATCCCCACGCTGCCTACACAGATCCCTCTGGAACAGCAGCCTGACGGGCAATAACCAATAAGATGACATTTGAAAGATATTGGAGTGTCAGTTTGTCATGAACTGACACTTTTTTTTGCCATATATCATTTGGCACAGATTATGAAATCGTGTAGCAGGAAAAATAATGTTTAACTATAAAACTAATAGAACATGGCACAATTAAAAGGAAAAGTGCTGGCAGGTAAGGTTCTCATCAAGCCTCAGGAGGCAGAAGAGAAGACCGCCAGCGGAATCATTATCCCCGATTCGGCAAAGGAAAAGCCACGCGCAGGCACAGTAATTCTTGTAGGCGCTGCGAAAAAAGATGAAGAGATGGAACTCAAAAAGGGAGATGTAGTTCTCTATGGGAAATACTCCGGCCAGGAACTGAATATCGACGGCAAAGACTATCTCCTTCTTTCACAGTCTGATGTTCTCTATATTTCGTAATAACCTTAAATAAGAATAACAATGTCAAAGGAAATTAAATTCAATATCGAAGCGCGAAACCTTCTGAAGGAAGGTGTTGACCGTCTTGCTGATGCCGTAAAGGTAACCCTGGGTCCGAAGGGACGCAATGTGGTCCTCGAAAAGAAATTCGGTGCACCCCAGATCACCAAGGACGGTGTGACCGTCGCCAAGGAGATCGAACTTTCTGACCCATATCAAAACATGGGCGCACAGATGGTCAAGGAAGTGGCTTCCAAGACTTCAGACCAGGCAGGGGACGGTACCACCACCGCCACCCTCCTTGCACAGAGCATCATCAGCGTGGGACTCAAGAACGTCACCGCAGGTGCAAACCCCATGGACCTCAAGAGAGGAATAGACAAGGCGGTTGCAAAGGTTGTTGAAAGCCTGAAGAGCCAGTCGCAGAGCGTTGGTGACGACCTCAAAAAGATTGAGCAGGTTGCCCGCATCTCCGCTAACAACGACGAAGAGATAGGTAAGCTCATTGCCACGGCAATGGACAAGGTGAAAAAGGAAGGCGTCATCACCGTTGAGGAGGCCAAGGGCACCGAGACAAAGGTTGATGTGGTTGAGGGAATGCAGTTCGACCGCGGATATATCTCCGCATATTTTGTCACCAATCCTGAAAAGATGGAAGTAGAGATGGAAAATCCCTACATCCTGATCTATGACAAGAAGATCTCAACAATGAAGGACCTTCTTCCAATCCTGGAAGAGACAGCCCGCAGCGGCCGCGGTCTTATGATCATTGCAGAGGATGTTGAAGGCGAAGCTCTCGCCACCCTTGTTGTCAACCGTCTGAGAGGCTCACTGAAAGTGTGTGCCGTCAAAGCTCCGGGTTTTGGCGACAGGCGTAAGGAGATGCTCGAAGACATAGCCATTCTGACAGGCGGAACCGTCATCTCCGAGGAGAGGGGCATGAAGCTCGAGAATGCAACCATGGCCGATCTTGGCTTAGCTGACAAAGTGACTGTCAACAAGGAGAACACCACCATCGTCAACGGCGCAGGTGAAAAGTCAATGATCCAGGCCCGTGTCAGCCAGATCAAGCAGCAGATATCAACCACCACTTCAGATTACGACAGGGAGAAACTTCAGGAGAGGCTTGCCAAGCTGGCAGGCGGTGTGGCAGTTCTCTATATCGGCGCTGCCTCAGAGGTTGAGATGAAGGAGAAGAAAGATCGCGTTGATGACGCTCTCCATGCAACACGTGCTGCAATTGAAGAGGGTATCATCCCCGGCGGCGGTGTAGCTTACATCAGGGCAATTCCCCTGCTTGACAAGCTCAGAGGCGATAACGAAGACCAGAACACAGGTATTGAGATCGTGAAGAGGGCCATAGAAGAGCCACTGCGGCAGATAGTTATAAACGCAGGACTGGAAGGCGCCGTGATAGTGCAGAAAGTTCGCGAAGGCAAGGGTGACTTTGGTTACAACGCCCAGACTGATAAATTCGAGCATCTCCTGAAGTCAGGTGTTATTGATCCTGCCAAGGTAGCAAGGATAGCTCTCGAGAACGCCGCTTCCATAGCAGGCATGCTCCTGACCACCGAAGCAGTGGTTGTTGAGGAGAAGGAAGAAAACCCGATGCCGAACCCGGGAATGGGTGGCGGCGGAATGCCGGGCATGATGTAAAAAAAAGCTTGTAATATAATAGGAAAAGGCTGCTTCAGAAATGGGGCAGCTTTTTTTTCAGTCTACAGTCACCAGTCCGCAGTCGTCAGTCAGAAGCACTCAGTCAGCGCTCAGCACTGCACCAAAAGCGCAAATCGCAAATTCTTAACGACCAAAAAACTATTGCCTTTTGCCTATTCTCTATTCCCTATTTTCCCATCTTTGCATTATGGCTGATCCGAGGCAGGTCCACGACCTTGAGCATGAGAAGATAGGGAAGCTGATGTGGAAGTATTTCCTTCCCGCCTTTGCCAGCATGATGGCTCATGCCCTCTATAATATCGTTGACCGTATATATATCGGGCAGGGGGTTGACGCACTCGCCCTGTCGGGGCTCAGTGTGGTCTTCCCCCTCATGATTATTGTTATGGCCTTTGGAATGCTGGTGGGCCTGGGGTCTGCCGTCCGGGTTTCGCTGAGCCTTGGCGAGAAGGACTATGACCGGGCAAACAGGATCCTGGGCAACGCTCTCTTCCTCTCCGTTGTCCTGGGCCTTATACTGATGATCAGCGGGTTCCTTGTCCGTGACAGGATCTTGCTGATCTTTGGCGCAGGTCAGGAGACACTTAAGTATGCATCGGACTATTTCAATATCATACTTGCGGGCATTCCCTTTGCCATGACCGGTTACGCCCTGAACAACATCATCAGGGCGGAGGGGAACCCGCGCATCGCCATGTATTCGATCTTCATCAGCACCGGGCTGAATATAATCCTTGACCCGATATTCATATTCGGCCTCGATATGGGGGTGAAGGGCGCAGCCCTGGCAACCGTCATATCACAGTACGTGCTGCTGGTATGGGTGCTGATACACTTCCGCAGTAAAAAAAGCGTTACCAGGCTCTCACTTCCGAATGTTTTCCCTGACCCTTATATTATAAAGTATATCTTATCAATTGGCTTTGCCCCGTTTGCCATGAACCTGGCGGCGAGCTTAATTATGGCCGTGATGAACACACAGTGCATCAAGTACGGGAGTGACATCTCCGTGGGAGCCCTGGGAATTGTCAACAGCGCCACCATGATGCTGGTTATCACCATCATATCGATAAACATGGCCACTCAGCCCATTATCGGATTCAACTATGGGGCCGGGTTCTACTGCCGCGTTAAGGAGGCGGTGATGAAGGCCATAAAGTATGCGACCCTGGTGGCTACCGGGGGATGGCTGATATGCATGCTGATGCCCGGGGTGGTGATAAGCATGTTCAACTCCGACAATATGGAGCTGAGGGCAGCAGGTGTGCTGGGACTTCGCATTTATACAGCGGTACTGCCCGTGGTCGGTTTCCAGATCATAGCATCAACCTATTTCCAGGCTATCGGGAAAGCTAAGCTGGCGACATTCCTCTCGATGCTCAGGCAGATGATAGTTCTGCTGCCCCTGATACTTATTCTACCCAGATTCTGGGGTGTGGAAGGTGTCTGGATTGCCAACCCCATCTCGGATCTGGTTG
>JBHEOU010000068.1:4336-8622 GCA_046260645.1 Bacteroidales bacterium
TCCTTCCTCTTCTTCCGCCGCGAGTTGAATAAGCTTCAGTGCGACGTGCCTGTGACAGACCGTACCGTGGCCGGGACACATCCGGCCGGGGAGAGTTACTGACCCTTTTTCCCTTTTGACTTCTGTGCACTGCAGGGAATTTGACTTCTGTGCACCACAAGGAACAGCGACAGAATTATCACGGGTTCCTGTTTACCAAATCTGATTTTTTAACTTAACTGATGCAGCGTTGGCCTGATAAAATGACAGCACAAAAGAAAGGGTCAAATTGTATATATTTGCAGCTGAATTGAACCGGTCCCCCACTGATGGACAACATACGAAACTTCTGTATCATAGCACACATAGACCACGGCAAGAGCACCCTTGCCGACAGGCTTCTTGAATTGACGAATACCGTTGATGCGCGGGAGTTCCAGAATCAGGTTCTTGATGACATGGACCTTGAGCGGGAGAGGGGCATCACCATTAAGAGTCATGCCATTCAGATGGATTATAAGCATGAGGGTAAAAACTATTATCTCAACCTGATTGACACCCCGGGGCATGTTGATTTCTCATATGAGGTATCTCGCTCCATCGCCGCCTGCGAGGGGGCGCTGCTTGTCGTTGATGCCACGCAGGGCATACAGGCGCAGACCATTTCCAACCTCTATATGGCCATAGAGCATGGCCTTGAGATAATACCGGTGCTGAACAAGATGGATTCGCTGAGCGCCATGCCTGAGGAGGTTAAGGACCAGATAGTGGACCTTATCGGGTGCAGTCGTGATGATATCATCGAGGCTAGTGCCCGCACAGGGATGGGCATTGACCGGATCATGGATGAGATAATCTCGAAGATACCCCATCCGAAGGGAGACCCGGATGCCCCGCTGCAGGCCCTGATATTCGATTCGGTATTCAACTCATTCAGGGGTATTATAGCCTACTTCAAGATTTCCAACGGCACCGTCAGAACCCATGACATGGTGAAATTTGTCAATACCGGCAGCGAATATGATGCCGACGAAATAGGCGTACTGAAAATCAAGCGTGAGCCCCGCACTGTCCTGAGCGCCGGTGATGTCGGGTACATCATTTCCGGCATCAAGAATTCAGCCGAGGTAAAGGTGGGTGACACCATCACCCATGTAGCCCGGCCGTGCGAGACAGCCATATCAGGCTTTGCCGATGTGAAGCCGATGGTCTTCGCGGGGATCTATCCCGTTGATGCTGATGACTACGAGGATCTACGGTCGTCAATAGAGAAGCTTCAGCTCAACGATGCCTCCCTGACGTTTTTGCCGGAGTCATCTGCCGCCCTCGGTTTTGGCTTCAGATGCGGCTTCCTCGGGCTGCTTCACATGGAGATCATCCAGGAGCGCCTTGACAGGGAGTTCGGCATGGATGTCATAACCACGGTGCCTAACGTCTCATTCCGGGTGCTTACCACCAAAGGCGATGTGATTGACGTCCATAACCCTTCGGGGATGCCCCCATCCACTACCATTGATGAGATAGAAGAGCCATATATCTACGCACAGATTATCTCCAAATCGGAATACCTCGGCCCGATACTCAAGCTTTGCATTGACAAGCGGGGCACAATGAAGAACCAGGTATACCTGACAAGTGACAGGGTGGAGGTGACTTTTGACATGCCCCTGGCAGAGATCGTCTTTGACTTTTATGACAAGCTGAAGAGTATTTCAAAGGGATATGCCTCTTTTGACTATCACATTACTGAATATAAGAAAGCTGATCTTGTCAGGCTTGACATTCTCCTCAACGGTGAGATGGTTGATGCTCTCTCAACGCTCATTCACCGGGGCCATGCATATGACTTTGGCCGCAGGATGTGCGAGAAGCTGCGTGAACTGATTCCGAGGCAGCAGTTTGACATTGCCATACAGGCCGCCATAGGCGCAAAGATCATTGCCCGTGAGACGGTAAAGGCTGTGCGCAAGGATGTAACCGCCAAATGCTACGGCGGAGACATCACACGCAAGAGAAAACTGCTTGAGAAACAGAAGAAAGGCAAGAAGAGGATGCGTCAGATAGGTAACGTAGAGGTACCGCAGCAGGCATTCCTGGCGGTGCTCAAGCTCGACTGACGTCAAAAAACGGGGCCGGGGTGTTGGAAATAAAGAAAATCTTTTAACTTAGCGCTTCATTGGGCCTTGACGGGAAGAATAGATACTGCTCATAAGACCCTGAAACTAACCTTTACTCATGCCCCGTCCGGAATTTTCCGGGCGGGGTATATTTTTCAGCATAAAAGCTTGTATCCCTTCCCGTGGATATTGAGAATCTCTACCTTCTCATCGCCGCTAAGGTACTTGCGCAGTTTTGTTATGTAAACGTCCATACTCCTTGCGTTGAAGTAGTTATCATCTATCCATATCGATTTGAGGGCGAAATTGCGTTCAAGCACTTCATTGCGGTGCCGGCAGAGAAGCTCAAGAAGTTCTGATTCCTTGGTCGTAAGTTTGCGCGACTGATCCTGATAGGCGAGGAGTTGCTTCGTCACGTCAAACGTGAATTTGCCTATTTTATACTTATCTGCCGGAGCATCAGTGGTTTGCTTTGATGACCTTCTGAGTATCGCCTCTATGCGGTAGATCAGCTCCTCCATCGAAAAGGGCTTGGTGAGATAATCGTCGGCCCCTGATTTAAAGCCTTCAATGATATCTTCCTTCAGGCTTTTGGCCGTCAGGAAAATGACTGGGATATGCGGGTCAATGGCCCTGATCTCCCTTGCCAGGGTGAAGCCGTCCATCTCAGGCATCATAACGTCAAGCAGGCAGAGCTGGAATTTATCCTTCCTGAAGCCCTTCATGGCCTGCGCTCCGTCAGTTACCAGGATTACTTCGTACTCCTTGGCTGTGAGGTAATTTTTTAAAAGCAGACCCAGGTTGGGGTCATCCTCTGCTAGCAGGATGCTTACTTTCTTCATTTTGGCTGTACTTTTGGAAGGTGAATGATAATCCGCGTGCCCTTGACGGGATGGCTCTCCGCCCTGACGGTCCCGTGATGCTCCTCAACAATCTTCTTCACATAACTCAGCCCGAGGCCGAATCCTTTTATATTGTGAGTATTTACGGCCGGCACCCTGTAGAATTTCTCAAAAATGTGCCCCAGGTGTTCCCTGGGTATTCCCATGCCATTGTCTGAGACGGTGATGACAACTCCCTTATGATAGCCCGCAGTGGTCACAGTGATCTCAGGAGTGCGGGTAGTATACTTCAGGGCGTTGTCAATGAGGTTAAGGAGCACATTGAAGAAGTTGGGTTCGTCGGCCGTGACTATCGGGTCGGGAGCATCAAAGAAGGTTGATATGAATCCTCCACGGCCGTTGACCTGGAGTTTGAAAGCGTCAACAGCCCTGAGAATAATGTCATGGATGTCAGTCTTCTGTTTATCAAGCTCAATTTTGGATTTCTCGAAGATGGCTGTATGTAAAACCTTATCAACAAGCACCTTCAGCCTCGTGCTCTCCTCGCTGATGACGGTGGCGAGGCCCTGAGTATTGCGTGATCCCTCGGGGATGGTCTCATCTGCAAGCATCTGCGAGGCAAGTGATATTGTGGCAATCGGTGTCTTCAGTTCATGCGTCATGTTATTGATGAAGTCGCTCCTTATCTCCGAAAATCTCTTCTGGCGGAAGATGACGATGAAGGTGCCCGTTGAGAGAATTATCAGAAGAAGAACTATCAGCATTGAAGAGCTGGCCATGAAGGTTATCTGGCTGGACTTATATTTCTCTTCTTCGGGGAAATAGATTGAGAGGATGTTATTTCCGGGTACCGGGTCATTGGGAAAAAGCTGTCGCAGGTATTTGTTTGCCCCGGAGCTCTCTCTGTAATTTGGTGTACGGAATATAATGCCGCCATAGTCGCCGCGCACTGCGCACTCGTATTCAAGATGGATGCCAACAGCATCGAGTGACTTTCTTATCCTGGAGTTGATCTCATCAGAGGAAAAACGGTCTCTCAGCGGAGGGGTCTCATGCAGGATGCGGCTGACGATATTCTCAATGGATACTATTTTGTTGGTCATGCGCCCGGTTGCACCGGCGCTGAGGCTCTGCTCCTCAGGCTCCGTATTCTCAAAATAGGCTTCTGGCTCGAGGTTGGCGGAATTGAGCAGGTATGTGCGCCCGGCCCTGTTGATTATGACTGACCTGACATTGGGATCGAAGCCATACTTCTCAAGAAGCCTTGATTCGGCCGACTGCAGGGAGGCATCACCCGGCTGATCAACAGGGGCTTCGATGTCAGGTTGCGGATTGAACTCCCCAATGA
>JBHEOU010000069.1:0-3290 GCA_046260645.1 Bacteroidales bacterium
GTCTTGCCCACCTTGACCGAAGCAATGCTTGCCCCCTTGCCCATGAAGGCATAAATGCCTGCCGTATGCGCAAACGAGTGATCCCATGGCAGTATGAGCAGGGTCTTGTAGAATTGCGGAATGTCCATCAGGCTGTATGACTGGTAAACGTTTGTCACGTAATTGCCGTGTGTCAGAATAATGCCTTTGGGGTCTGCTGTTGTACCGGAAGTGTAACAGATATTGGCAAAATCTGAGGCCGTGACAGATGATGCAAATTCCTCGAACGACTTTCTGTTGGCCGGGTTCTCAAGCCACTCACGTCCTGTCTTCCTGACCTCGTTGAAATGCATCTGTCCGTCAGTATACTCTTCCTGGGGATCCATGAAGATTACTTTTTCCACATCGGGGCACCTGTCAATGATCTCCAGAATCTTCGGAGCCTGGGTGTTTGAGGTGATGACCATCTTCGAGCCTGAATGAATAAGGCGGAACTTTATCTCTTCAGGGTTCAGCTTTACAGACAGCGGAACGTTCACACCCCCGGCATAGAGTATCCCCAGTTCTCCTATGACCCAGCTGTTGCGCCCGTCAGCGAGCATGCTGACCCGGTCACCCTTCTTTACCCCAAGCTGCATGAGCCCGGCACCAAACTCCTGTACCTGACGTTTGGTCTCCTGGTAGGTGGTGCCCTCATACTTATCCTGCATCTTCTCCCAGAGGTAAATATTAGATGCAAATTTTTCAACATTCTCTTCAAAAAACTTTATCAGTGATTTCATCTGAAACTGCATTAGGTGGTTCTTATAATCGCGATCTAATATAGAAAAGAATTGGAGAGTGCCGCCACGTTTCATAAATTTTCATTGCATTTTCAAGCTTTAATCCATACCTTTATTTTTTATTATCATGAAAAACTGTCATTTATGAAGAAACTATCCTTAGTGCTGCTTGCGGGGATATTGCTGCTAACCCCTTCATGTGATTTTATGAAAAGCATCAATCCTTTCGGAAAGAAGACGAGAGAGGCTGAGGCCCTGAGGCAGCAGCAGGATGCATTTCGTATTGCCGACTCCATCCGCGTTGCCAACGAGATGCAGGCTGAGGCTGAGCGCGCCAGGCAGGCCGAGATTGCTGTTGCGACCGAGGAAGTATCACGTGCAGCATCAGGCTATCATGTCATTGTCGGTAGTTTTCTGACTCCTGCCTATGCTAACGAATGGCTCGGACATATAAGGGAATTGGGCTATGATGGCGTCATTGTCGACATGAATGGCGGGAGATGGCAACTTGTCTCCGCAAAATCATTCCCTGATCTGCATGCCGCATGGAATGCCCTCGGCACTATCCAGGATAATATAAACGGTGAAGCCTGGGTTTACAGGAAAGAGTGATCCCTGCCTGCAGATTGTTAAAAAGTGATCGCTGCCTGCAGATTGTTAAGGAGTGATCGCTACCTGTAGATGGTGGCCGATCTGTCAGGCCCGACAGAGACTATGGTAATAGGAACACCTGTCTCCTTTTCAATATACCCGATATAATCTTTCAGCTCAGCGGGCAGTTCGCCCCAGTTTCTGCATTCCGTAATATCACCCTGCCATCCGGGCATGGTCTGGTAATTAAGAGATTCAATATCATTGAGGCAATAGGGCAGTTCGATCACCTCCCTGCCTCCGACGGTATATGACCTGCATATCTTTATATGGCTAAACCCCGAGAGCACATCGGCTTTCATCATGAACAGACGTGTTACCCCATTGATCATGATGGCATATTTCAGTGCCGGCAAGTCAAGCCATCCACAGCGGCGGGCCCTGCCTGTCGTTGAACCGTATTCATTGCCGCGGTCACGCATCATCTGACCATCGGCATCATCAAGCTCCGTCGGGAACGGTCCGCTGCCTACCCTGGTGCAGTATGCCTTGAAGATGCCGAACACCTCTCCCGTGCGCGCAGGGGCAATGCCAAGGCCTGTGCAGGCACCCGCGGCGACGGTGTTTGAAGAAGTGACAAACGGATATGTGCCGAAGTCGATGTCAAGCATCGTCCCCTGGGCCCCCTCGGCAAGAACACGCTTACCCTCCCTGAGGCTCATGTCAATATGATAGTCAGCATTGACCGTCGTGAACTGCCTGAGATATTCCACGGACGCGAACCACTCATCCTCCAGCTTCTCCAGATCATTACTCAGGCCATAGCCCCTTAGCATCCTGAGATGTTCGTCTGCACGCACCCGGTATATCTCCCTGAACTCTTTTCTGAAGAGATCACCTACCCTTAGTCCGCCACGCGATGCCTTGTCTGTATAGGCAGGACCAATGCCCCTGAGTGTTGACCCTATCTTGGATTCTCCCAGCGAAGTTTCATGAGCGGCGTCAAGAAGCTTGTGCGTGGGCAGGATAAGATGGGCCTTCAATGAAATGAGCAGCCGCTCCCGTACACTGTTAATATCAATGCCAAGGCTTTCAACCTCATGACGGAAAACAACAGGGTCAATCACAAGCCCGTTGCCGATGATGTTCGTTTTTCCATCATGAAATATCCCCGAAGGGATGAGGTGAAGCACATGCTTCATCCCGTTGAACTCAATGGTATGTCCGGCATTGGGACCGCCCTGGAACCTCGCAACAATATCATACTCCGGTGTTAAGGCATCAACTATCTTCCCCTTCCCCTCATCGCCCCACTGGAGACCCAGTAAAATGTCAATCTTCATTATTCTTAAAAATCCTGATAAAACAATCAGGTTCGAATTTACGAAATAAAATACTCCCTGCCGGAGGAAAAAAACCGATTGTTAACAAAAAGAGAGCATCATATTTCAAGAGGCCCGGCAATATAATACAACCCTGTTTAATTAATTCTTAAACAACATTTACCCTGGGGGAGGGGCATCATTTACTCCTTCCGGACCTCTCCGGAATACCGAAGACATAAAGCGCATAGTGATGCAGGGTGAATGAGTTCTCTTCACATGCATTTTTTATTATGTCATTTATTCTCGGATCACTGAATTCTATCACCCTGCCTGATTCTGTATCGATGATATGATCATGCTGGCCTGCCCTGTAGGTCTTTTCATACTGGGCCTGGTTGCGGCCGAATTTGTGCCTTGTAACCAGCTTGCAATCGAGAAGCAGGTCAATAGTGTTGTAAAGAGTTGCCCTCGACACACGGTAGTTCTTGTTCTTCATGAAATTGAAGAGCGAATCAATGTCAAAGTGCCCGTCACGCGAGTAGATCTCTTCAAGTATGGCGAACCGCTCAGGAGTCTTCCTGAAAGACCTTGCTCCCAGGTATTCAGTAAAGAT
>JBHEOU010000069.1:3310-8572 GCA_046260645.1 Bacteroidales bacterium
GTTTTACTACCGATCTGGCATCTTCATTTGACATTGTACCATTCAGTTTAATCGTCAGACACTTTTTATTCGATGAATTCCTCTACCCGCTTGACACTTGCAATACCCTTCACGTTTGACAGCTGCAGTATAAGGTTGTTGAGGTCGCGCGTATGGTGCACATACAGGTCGATTGTCCCCTCGAATATGCCGTCATAAACGGATACGTTGATATTACGGATGTTGACATTCAGTTCAGTGGAGATAACGTTCGTCACCTCGTTGATGAGGCCTATCCTGTCTATACCGTTGATGCTTATCCTTGCAAGGAAGGAAGCCAGCTTGTGTATTGTCCATCTGACGGGAATGATCCTGTTGCCCTCGCTTGACATCAGCTTGACGGCAGCGGGGCATTTGGGCTTGTGAACGATGATGGAGTTGGAAGGGTCTACATACCCCACCACCTCATCTCCGGGAATGGGATTGCAGCACACTGCTATCACATATGAGTTTCCGGTGTTGTCAACATTCTCTCTCAGCAGGTAGGGTTGGCTCGTGTCAATGGTTCCCGGTATCGGAGGAATCTCCTTTTCGCCGGGACTCTTCCTGGTCACTCCTCCTATCGCCAGCTTCCAGTATTTGCGCAGGCTGCCTTCAGGAGCCTTCCTGAGCACCTTACGAAGCTCGTCAAGGTTGATCAGACCAAGCCCGATGCGTGAGTAGAGCTCATCTTTATTCAAAAGCTCATAATTGTCGAGCAGTTTCTTGATAATGTCCGAGTTGGGTAGTATGCCAAGTTCGCTCAGCCTGTTCTCGAGCATCTCCATACCCTTCTGTATTCGGTCAGTCGATTCATCCCGGAGAACATCCTTGATGGCGGTCTTCGCCTTTGCCGTGTGGGCATACTCGAGCCACTCCTTCTCAGGCTTGGCGATGTTTGAAGTGATGATCTCCACCTGGTCGCCGCTTTGAAGAGTGGTTGAAAGAGGGGAGAGCTTGTAGTTGACTTTTGCACCAATGGCCTTGTTGCCTATGTCAGTGTGAATATCGTAGGCAAAGTCGAGAGCCGAGGCCCCTTTAGGAAGGTTTACCAGCAGGCCTTTCGGTGTAAAGACCATTATCTCCGACGAGAAGAGGCTCATCTTGAATTCATCGAGGAAAGTAAGCGGATCTGACATCGGGTTGGCAAGCATCTCGCGTATGTGCTTCAGCCATTTGTCGAGCTCGCTATCTGACTGCGATGTATCACCCTTGTATATCCAGTGGGCTGCGAACCCCCGTTCAGCGATGTCATCCATGCGCTGGCTTCGTATCTGTACTTCCACCCATCTCCCTTCCGGCCCCATGACCGTGAGGTGCAGAGCCTCGTAGCCGTTAGACTTCGGCCTGCTCACCCAGTCGCGCAGCCTGTCTGGCTTGGGAGTGTAAATGTCTGTGATCAGTGAGTATATCTGCCAGCACTGCGCCCTCTCACTCATCTCGGGACCGGGTTCGAATACGATCCTGACAGCCAGCAGGTCATAGACCTCCTCAAAGGGTACATTCTTTGACTGCATCTTCTTCCATATCGAATAGATCGATTTGAACCTCCCGGATATGTCAAAGAGGATGTTGTTTTCATTCAGCTCTTCAATGATCGGCAGACTGAACCTGTTGATCAGTGTCAGGTTCTTTTTCTCATCCATCTTGACTTTGCGGGCTATCTCATCGTAGATTCGCGGATGCCTGAACTTGAAGCTGAGATCCTCAAGCTCGGTCTTGATGGCAAAAAGCCCAAGGCGGTGTGCCAGCGGAGCATAGAGGTAGACGGTCTCGCCCGCCACCTTCATCCTCTTGTGCTCAGGCATTGAATCAAGGGTCCGCATGTTATGAAGCCTGTCAGCTATCTTTATGAGAATGACCCTGATGTCATCAGACAGGGTCATGAGCATCTTGCGAAAATTCTCGGCCTGAAGTGAATGTGTCTCTTTGTTGTATGTACCTGATATCTTTGTCAGCCCGTCAATGAGAGTGGCGATCTTCGGCCCGAACTCCTTCGAGATCTCCTCAAGGGGTATGCCCGTGTCCTCGACGACATCATGCAGCAGGGCCGCCGCCACTGACCGTGCTCCAATACCTACCTCCTGGTTTACTATGCGGGCCACATTGATCGGATGGATAATGTAGGGCTCTCCTGAATTGCGGTACATGTCACGGTGAGCCTCATTGGCAAACCTGAAGGCCTTGTCAATAAGCTCTATGTCTCCCGGCTTGTCACATCTGTAGAGGTTGTTCCTGAGCAGGCTGTACTCATACTCGATGCGACTTACGTCGTCGGAAGTGAATATTTTTGTCTTCGTTTTAACCATCAGTGATTGCCCGCAAAGGACGAGCAAATATAAGAAAATCGGGGCATTTATGCCGCTCCGGTTAGGGAAGTATGGTGACTGTGCCTCTCCTTGCCTCTGTTCTGCCCGCAGGGGTAGTCAGCCTGAGGCTGTACAGGTATACGCCTGCCGGAAGTATTTTTCCGTTGCTGCGTCCGTCCCATCCGGTTGCATAGTCACTCGTCTGAAATAGCAGGGCTCCGCCTCTGGAGTAGATCCTGAACTCATATGTCACCGGGATGAATGAAAACTCAGGCCTGAAGAAGGCGTTCTCTCCTCCGCGTTCAGGGGTAAAGGCATTGGGGATGAAGATATTCTCCGCGGCAGATACAGTGGTTACAGACGAGCGGTGAAGCGGTGCTCCGGCAGGTGCATCAGCTGAAGTGGCGGTGACCTGGTAAGCCACCTCTGCAACTGCGTCATCAGCTGTAAAAAGTGAGTAGTCATCTGACCAGGTGGTGTCTGAGAGATGTGAAGCCACCTCAATCCAGCCACGCCCTGCCTCACGCCAGACCGAAAAAAGGGCGTCTCCCTCAGGAAAGGGATTGTTCCAGCTAAGGGCTATTATTGTTCCGGTAACAGCTGATTCAAGTACCATGTTTCTGATATTGCCTGATGTTGCCATGGTAACATTGCAGTTATTAAGGATCGTGATACGGTAAAGACTGACTCTGCCAGTGTCAGCTCCCGGGTATGATAGGCTAAGGGCCCCGTTCATCCCCCTGGCACCGGCTGCCTCGTCCCATGAAGCAGTGACAGGATTAAACTGCAGCAGGGCAAAATCATCCATGGTGGTCGACTGGTCATAGCTTACATGGAACTGCAGCGCCTTTCCGGCAACTGCCACGGCATCCACTCTGATAAATGCGGGAGCTGTCTCACTACCTGTAGTCAAACATACCCTGTTGGAGGAGGAGAGCCCTGTGCCATCATGTGAAGCAGTGATAAAAAAGCAATATTCAGTTCCTGGGTCATAACCAGAAAACAGATATGATGTCTCTGTTGAAGGAAGAGTTTCATGCAGTATGGCCGGTCCGATGCCGGTGCCCACATATACTTCGTAACTCCCGGCCGGGTGGAATGAATTGTCATATGGGGTCCAGGCAAGATTGATCGTGCTGTTGCAGGTATCATTGACGGAAGACAGAAATATGGTACTCAGGCTGTTGCTCAGCGGACTGATATTCAAAGAGGAATCAACCGCGGCAACGACATATGTAACGCTCCTGTACCTTGCCGCTGATGCTGTATGAGTGTACACGGTTTCGTAGGGTGATCTCACGGTGTCAATGGCACTGGCCGTGCCGTTGCTGAATGTATAGACGACGTAGCTCGCCACATCCGGTGAGGCTGACAGGAGCCATTTTACAGAGGCAAAACCGGTGAGGGGGTCTACGGTCACCATGTCAAGCTGCGGTGATAAAGGCTGCGTCTCGTCCTGGCCTGCAAGGCAGGGCATAAGAACGATATAAAGCAGAGACGTTGCTATGAGTCTTGCTGATTTCATTTTGCTCCGGCGATGATCTCAAATGCATCCCCGATATTAAAATACGTATTGAAGAGTTCTTTTATTTTACCAGGTGATATGGTTCTCACGGTATCGGCAAAACGAGTAAAATAATCAGCCCCGCACTCATAGTCTATGACCCCCCTGATTGCTTCAGCCACGGTAAATGGTCCATCAAACATCCGGGCGAGTTCACCCATCAGATGATTTCTTACCAGTGCCAGCTCGTCGCCACCGGGTTCCTTCTCCCTGAGACTGTTTATCTCCTTCATTATCTCCATGAGCGTCTCTTCGCGGTAGTTGTTGGCCACGTCAGTCATTAAGGTGATGTAACCGATGTGGTGAAAGGCCCCGGAAGCGGCATGGATCCCGTAAGTATAGCCCTTCTCTTCGCGTATATTGCGCATAAGACGTGACCCGAAATATCCTCCGAGTATCATGGTGGCCACCTGCAGTGACTGGTAATCGGGATGATCACGTGTGATCCCTTTCCATCCCATCCTCACGGTACTCTGGACTGAGTTGCCTACCTCCCTGAAAATCCTTCCCGGTCCGGCAGTTTCAAACTGCAACCTGGGTATGAAAGGTTTATGCCACTTTACGGTGGCATCTCCTGAGAAGTGCCTCTCAAGCACCGGAACAGCCTGTTCCGGGTTACGGCCCGCAACTGTAATGTACATATTGTCAGGAGTATAGTGCTGAGAGTGAAAGTTTCTGATGTCTGCAGTGGTCAGAGCGGTGTAGTCACCGGCAGTGGTGATGCGGCCGTAGGGATTTCTCTCACCGCAGAGAGCCTGGTAGAAAATCTCCCTTGCTATCACAGAGGTCTTTTGTCTGCCGGTAAGGAATGTTTGCAGCCTTTTATCCTTAAGCATCCTGAATTCCTTTTCAGGGAATGAGGGATGAAAGAGCACCTCCTCTGCCAGGTTCATCACCTCCTCAAGTTTTCTTGTCAGCGTGATCACCACCAGCCCGGCGCTGTCCTTGTCAGCCGTATGGTTGAAAATGGCGCCTGTGCTGTCAATAAGGTCATTGAGAGAGGCTGCGTCATGCATGGCGGTGCCTTCGGTGAGCATGGCATTTGTTGCTGAGGCAGCCAGTTGCACACTCTCCACGAGCTGCCCGGCATTGAAAACAAACTCGATTCGGAGAAGATCGACGGTCCCGTTGCCAAGCAGATAGACCGGTACCCCGTTCCCCAGTCTCGTCATCGTGGGGAATGAAGTGTCACCCGGCGAGGGTGTGATGATTTCGGGCGCTGTTATTTTATAGGGTGCTGTCATATCTCCTTCGCCATATATTGTATCACACTGCAGTTCGTGGGACTGAATACCCGTGCAGAAGTGTCTGCGATCTCCTCGGCGGTGACGCTCAGGTATTGCTCTGTCTCACGGTTTATTCCTTCTGCAT
>JBHEOU010000007.1:0-442 GCA_046260645.1 Bacteroidales bacterium
CTGAAAGAACCGGCCAAAACAATTACAAGAACTAGTGTCAGAATTTTTTTCATACAGGTGTGTTTAGATTTTTTTTGGTAATGCTAAGTTAAGATAAGGAAATTTGTAAGTGGATTTTTTAACGTTATTTAATTATTTTGCTGCGGATTAACAGCAAAAGAAATGAACAGCACCTATTTTACCAGGAGAACAGTAAGGAAGTACGAAGAGAAGGCGATAGAGAGCGCACTGCTTGAACGGATACTCACAGCGGGCACGCGTGCTTCCACCACGGGCAACATGCAGGTATACAGTATTATAGTGACGCGCGATCAGGAGATGAAAAGACGGATGGCGCCGGCACATTTCAATCAGCCGATGGTGACGGAGGCGCCGGTGGTGCTTACTTTCTGTGCTGATTTCAACAGGTTCAATATCTGGTGCAGGCAGCGCGAAGCCGAGC
>JBHEOU010000007.1:611-9544 GCA_046260645.1 Bacteroidales bacterium
TTCATGACTGCTGCCATAGATGCGTTACTCGTTGCGCAGACCGTGTGCAATGCCGCCGAGGAGGAGGGACTGGGTATTTGTTACCTCGGCACGGCAACCTACAATGCTGACCGGCTCATCGAGATATTGGAGCTGCCGGCCGGGGTGGTGCCGGTAACCACAGTAACCATGGGCTGGCCTGCGCTGGTGCCTGAACAGCCTGACAGGCTGCCACTGGAAGCGGTGGTGCATTATGAGAGGTATCATGACTATGATACGGCAGCCATAGATGATCTGTACAGGGCAAAGGAGGCGCGGGCCGACTCTCAGCAGTTTATTGCTGAGAATGGGAAGAAGACGCTCGCGCAGGTCTTCACTGATGTCCGCTACAAGAAAGCAGACAACGAGTACTTCTCTGCAAAATACCTTGAGGTCATCCGGAGCCAGGGATTCTCTTTGTGAGGGAGTAGGCAGTAGTGAGGAATTAAGAATTAAGAATTAAGAATTGATAGTCAGTCACTTAGGCTGAAGATTGAAGACTGAAGACTGTAGACTTGAAGACTGAAGACTGGAGTCTCCAGTCCTCACCTTTGTTCCCGGAATTCAACCCCCAGCCCGTCGGCGATGACGCGAAGGTCATCAACCACTGCAGGTACCAGCTTGATTCCTGACTCTCTATTCTGTTCATCCGCCTCCCGTTCGGGATCACCCGGAATCAACACTCTCGTCTCACCCTTTATCGGTTTCGCATTGCGGAAAGTCCTAATCCATTCATCCATGGAAGCTTTGAACTCATCTGCAGGCCTGAAGGCGTCGATACGCATGGCACCGAAGAAATGACCTGTTCCTTCACCCACCTGATTCTCAGGTACGGGCAGGTAGGCCACGCTGGGCGGCACAAAGGGACCGAAGTTGGCACCGCTGAATACCGAGCTGAAGATGTCAATGACTGCCGCCATGCAGTAACCCTTGTGGCTCCCGTGCAGACGGTCTCCTCCCAGCGTGAGCATCCCGCCTCCCCGGCGGAGAATGCCGGGATCATCGGATGGATTGCCTTCGGCATCCTGAACAAACCCCAGCGGCACCTTCTCACCCTTCTTCTCCGACACGGCCAGCTTACCACGTGCAATGGGGGTGGTGGCGAAATCGGCAACGAAGGGAGGCTCGTGCAGAGCCGGCACTGCCACGGCAAGAGGATTGGTGCCCAGGTAACGGCTCACAGACCAGGTAGGCACCACCAGGGGATTGGCGTTGGTGACGCATATGCCTGTCATGTCATGCTCAAGTGCCATCATGGCATAGTAACCGGCAATCCCGAAGTGGTTTGAGTTACGTGCTGCCACCCAGCCCGTGCCGGTGGCGGCAGCCTTCTCAATGGCCAGCTTCATCGACCTCACACCTGCAATCATCCCGAAGCACCTGTCGCCGTCGATCACAGCAGTAGAAGGTGTCTGGTGAACCACCTTCACGTCAGGAGTGACATTAACGCGTCCGCTCTGCCACAGTTCATAATACTCCCTGATCCTTATCATGCCGTGTGATGAGTGGCCGCGCAACTCGGCCGCTACCAGCACTGCGGCTACGGCACCGGCATCTTCACGGCTGCATCCGATGCGCATGAAAATGTCAGTCGTGAATTCAAGCAGGTATTTGTGGTTATACATAATGGTTACAGGGATTTTCGATTTTCGATTTTGGTTGCTTTACTAACTGCGGATAAGGAGTGAAGTAAATGGTCTTCTTTTCATGTCTATTTGGTTATTCTGTGACTGTAAAGCGCGTTTGCCTGTGCCTTCGGGGTGATGACAAGATCATTGATGCATACATGGTCCGCGACGCTGGCACAGTACCAGATCGCTTCCGCAATGTCTTCACCTTTGAGAGGCTCAATGCCGTCATAAACTGCCGTTGCCTTCCCGGTGTCACCCCTGAAGCGGACGAGCGAGAACTCCGTCTCAACCATCCCGGGGGCAATGTTGGTAACCTTGATGCCGTGCTTCAGGAGGTCAATGCGCATAGCTTTGGAGAGGGCGTCGACGGCATGTTTTGTTGCACAGTAGACGGAACCGTTCTCATAGACATCCTTGCCTGCTATTGAGGAGATATTTATTATGTGTCCGGAGCCCCTCTCCACCATTCCCGGAGAGACTGCACGGGTGACATAGAGTAACCCCCTCACGTTGGTGTCGATCATACGGTCCCAGTCATCAGTGTCACCTTCGTCAATGTGGCCGAGTCCGGCTGCCAGCCCTGCGTTGTTGACCAGGATATCTATCGTCTTCCATTTATCTGGCAGGTTGCCGAGATGACTGTCGACCTCACTCTTTGACCTGACATCAAAACAGAGAGAGAGGACTTCCGTGCCGAATCCGGCTGCAAGTTGCGCCGAGAGTTCATCAAGTCTCTCCTGTCTCCTTCCTGTTATGATCAGCCGGTGTGATGCTGCTGCGAACTTCCTTGCAGTTGCTTCACCTATGCCTGAGGTTGCACCTGTGATTAGTACCGTTTTTGTCATGGGTTATCTGTTTCAGAGGCGTAAATTTAAACATTATTAAGGGTATCTTTGCCCCGCAATTGCAAAATGATGCCTGAAAAAAATGAACAGAGGGGAGCCCCCCGTGAACAGGTCGAGGCGATGTTCGATTCAATATCGGGGCATTATGACAGGCTGAACCGTATACTTTCGCTCGGCACTGACAGGCGCTGGCGCCGGAGGGCGGTTAACCTCATCGGCCTTCATATCAGGCCGGAAACAATACTTGATGTGGCAACCGGGACGGGAGACCTGGCCATTGAGGCCCTGAGGCTCGGACCCCGCAAGATCACAGGGATAGACATCAGCGGAAAGATGCTTGAAGAGGGCCGGCGGAAGATTACCCGGATGGGTCACGGAGAGAAGATCATACTTACCAGGGGAGATTCCCAGGCCATTGAGTTCAGTGATGGTACATATGACGTGGCGATGTGCGCCTTCGGGGTAAGGAATTTTGAAGATACCCTCACCGGCCTCCGCGAGATGAGCAGGGTTGTAAGACCGGAAGGGATGATCATGGTTCTTGAATTCTCAAGGCCCGCATGGTTCCCCCTGAAACAGATTTACGGACTCTACTTCAGACGGGTGCTTCCGCGAATAGGGAGGAGAGTGTCAGGGGATCCCGGCGCCTATACATACCTGCCTGATTCGGTGATGGCATTCCCCGACAATGAACGTTTCCTCGAACTGCTTACCGCTGCGGGATTCAGGGACGTGAAACAGATAAGACTGACGGGTGGTATAGCCAGTATTTACTATGGGTTCAGGCCATGAATCCAGTGGACACAACATTTACTGTTTTAAAACGTTTTAATCATTAGGACTCTTCGTAAATAGTGAATAAAAAGACTGCCATACTTCTCTTTCTTTTAATACCTGTCGTGCTGACAGCCCAGAAAGCGAAACCCAAAAATGACTCGAATTACGATGAGAGGCTGCTGCATTTCGGTTTCAGCATGGGCACCAACACCATGGACTTCAATATTAAGATGGCCACTGAATCGGGCCTCATTGCCGAGGTGGTATCGCTCAAACCCGGCTTAAACATACAGATTGTCACTGACTTCCGTCCATCGACCTACCTCGACATCAGGTTCCTTCCGGGGGTATCGTTCGGACAGCGAAACGTAAATTTCTATCAGGACGGGGCTCCCTGGGGTGAGACGCAGGTCCTGGAATCATCATTCCTTGAATTCCCTCTTCTTTTGAAAGCGAAGGGGATGAGGCTCAACAACACCAGGCCTTATCTGATAGGGGGACTGAACTTCAGGTATGACCTTGCCGGCAAGAAGGAGTATGACGACTCGAGGAACGTTTACATGAGGCTGAAGCGAGCCGACTTCTACTATGAGGTCGGGGCCGGAATCGACTTTTACCTTCCCTATTTCAAGCTTACCATTGAAGCAAAGATGTCCAACGGCCTGCGTGACGTACTGGTGCATGAGCCTGATGAGCGTTATCGTGAATACGTCAATTCCATCAAGTCAATGAGATCGCAGATATGGGTCCTCTCTTTCCATTTTGAATAGTCATGGCTGAGGAGCTGAGTCTGGTGCTGCCTCCGCAGACAGCCTTTGATGAGGATGCGCTCAGGCATTACCTTGCCAGGAAGACAGGCCGGAATGATTTCACAATGCGTATTATCCGGCGCTCCGTTGATGCCCGCAGGCCGGAAATAAAAATCAATCTTACCGTTCAGATCATAGGTGCTGACGAATCCCCGGAGGCGATACCCCCGCTGGAGCTCAGGGATGTTTCACGCGCCAGGGAGGTGCTGGTTGCCGGCAGCGGGCCCGCAGGCCTTTTTGCAGCCCTCAGCCTGATTGAGGCGGGACTGAAGCCCGTGATACTGGAGCGGGGCAGGGAGGTGAAAGAGCGCAAGCGTGATGTGGCAGCCATCAGCACAAAATATATAGTAGATTCCGACTCAAATTACTGTTTCGGTGAGGGCGGTGCCGGCACCTTCTCTGACGGCAAGCTCTACACAAGATCAAAGAAGAGAGGTGATAACCGCCGGGTACTTGAACTGCTGGTGCTGCACGGGGCTGACCCGGCCATACTGTACGAGGCCCATCCCCATCTCGGCACCGACAGGCTGCCCGGGGTTATAAGGGCGATCCGCGAAACAATCATCTCCGCAGGTGGTGAGGTACTGTTTGGCAGGCGGATAACGGGCATGTCTGTTGAGAATGGCACCTTCCGGGGGGTGACGGTAAACGGAAATGAGCCTTACAGGGCTGATGATCTCATTCTTGCCACAGGACACTCGGCAAGGGATGTCTACCGGATGCTTCTTGCCGCCGGGGTGACGCTTGATTACAAGCCGTTTGCCATGGGGGTCAGGGTCGAGCATCCGCAGGAACTGATAGACCGCATACAGTATCACGGAAAGGCCAGAGGGCAATATCTTCCTGCCGCAGCATATAGCCTTGCAACACAGTCCGGTGGTCGTGGCGTTTACTCATTCTGCATGTGCCCGGGCGGCTTCATGGTGCCCTCGGCAACGAGTCCGGGTGAGGTTGTGGTGAACGGCATGTCACCGTCGCGACGCAACTCGCGGTGGGCGAACAGCGGCATTGTCACAGAGATAAGAGAGGAGGACACCCTGCGGTATGGCAGCGGGCCGCTCGCAGGAGTTGAATACCAGCAGTTTCTTGAACGGTTGGCATGGAACGAGGGAGGCATGACACAACGGGCTCCAGCCCAGAGACTGACTGATTTTGTTGACGGAAGAGCCTCGGCGTCACTGCCGGAGGGGTCATATTTCCCCGGGCTGACGGCCTCACCGCTGCATGAGTGGCTACCACCGGAGATAGCCTTGAAGCTGCGCGACGGGTTCAGGGATTTCGGCAAGAAGATGAAGGGATACCTGACTGGCGAAGCGCTGGTGGCAGCAGTGGAGTCGCGTACCTCATCACCGGTGCGTATAACACGTGACCCCGTGCATCTTAACGCATTTAATATTAATGGATTATACCCCACCGGTGAAGGCTCCGGATATGCCGGTGGCATCGTCTCCTCAGCAGTAGACGGAATGCTGGTGGCACAGGCAATAGGGAATAGGGAATAGGCAGTAGTGGAATTTTCGATTTGCGATTTGCGAACTTCGATTAAATCGACAATCGACAATCGACAATCGAAAATTTTTCATCCCAGTTTCCGCCTGGCAAATTCAGAACATATGATGGCGGCGGCCATGCTTACGTTCAGTGACTCGATTCCTGCCAGCGGCTTCCCCGGACCGGGGATGGTGATCCGCCTGGTGACATAGCCCTGCAGCCCCTCGGAGATGCCTCTCGATTCGTTTCCAAAAAGAATGATCCCTTCACTATCGAGATCACTTTCATATACCGACCGGCCGTCCATGGTGGCTCCGTAGACCGGGATGCCGTCAATGACAGCTTTCCCCAGAAATGCCTCCAGTGGCCTGTACCATACGGTAACATGCATGAAAGCGCCCATGGTTGCCTGGATCACCTTAGGGTTGTAAAAGTCTACACAGTCGGGTGAACAAACGATGTTCCCCATCCCGAACCAGGCGGCAATGCGTATGATGGTTCCCAGGTTGCCGGGGTCCTGAACATACTCGAGGACAGGCGTCAGTCTCCCCACAAGGAGGCTGTCAGAATACTCGCTTTCCTTCATTGGTGCGACTGCCAGCACATTGTGAGGAGTCCTGAGTGAGCTGATGCGCCTGAGCTCATCATAGCTAACGGTGACAGTCTCGTCGGCGCCTTCTGTCACCGTGCCCGACTCTCCGTCGATCCATTCCGGCTTGCCGGCAAGAAGCTTAACCCTGTTTCCGGCCAGGATGTACTCACGCACAAGCTTATCACCCTCGATGACAAAAAGTGAATTCTCCTCCCTGACCTTTCTCTTCTGGAGTGAGAGGATCATTTTTACCTGGTTCCGGGTGATCATCTTATGCATGGTTGAGGGATTGAAAATAGAGTTTATAATGGTATATTTGCTTGCACATTCTTACCGGTAAGTTGATCCATCAGAGAACAAATATAAAAATTACTGATCCCAAACTATTTGTCCTGGTGATCATTATTTTCACTGCAGCTTCCTGCAATCCCACCAAGTACGTACCCACGGGTGAACTGCTACTGAACAGAAACGAGCTTGTGCTGAAGGAGAGCAGCGATCCTTTTCCCCCTTCTGTCAGCAAGAGCGCGATAAGACCATATGTCAGGCAGCAGCCAAACAAAAAGATCTTTGGCACCAGGTTTCACCTCGGGCTCTATAACCTTTCCGATATCGACAAGGATAAATGGCCCCACGGATGGTTAAGGAGGATAGGCGAGGAACCGGTGGTCTTTGATCCTGCAGCAGCAGAAAGATCTGCCGGGCAGATTCAAAGCTACCTGTGGTCAAAGGGTTTTTTCAATGCCAGTGTGGAAGACACGGTGGGGGTCCATAAAGATGAGGCAAGGGTGGTCTATGACATCGATCCGGGAAGACCCTACACCATTGCTGACATACGTTATGACATCCAGGATACCATGCTTTACCCCCTCGTGATGATAGACACGGTGAACTGCACCATAGAGAGAGGGATGATCTATGATGTGGACCTTCTGCAGCGTGAGCGGAAGAGGCTGGAACGGTTCATCAGGGACGTAGGTTTTTACTCATTCTCAACTGAGAATATCTTCTTTCGTATTGACAGTGCGCTGATGAGCCGGCAGGTCATTGTGCACTATGTTGTCTCACGCAGGGCAACCATAGGCAGTCAGGGCCTGACGGTATACAACAACCACAGGATGTTCCGCATAAGGGATGTCTATATCTATCCTGATTTTGATCCCAGGCTCTCACTGACCGGTGGAGAGGCATACACGGATACCTTTGATACGACCTTATTTCAGGGAATCCATTTCGTTGCGCCGCCGGGGAAGCTGTCAGTCAGGCCGGAGGTGCTGACACAGGCGTTGTATGTCAATCCGGGATCGCTGTTCAGCGTGACGAACGCCGAACAGACGGAGTCACACCTTGTTGATCTCAAGAACCACAGGCTCGTTAATGTGTCATATGTTGACGCCGGGAGCATTCCCGGCGACAGGAGGGACGAGGGCATGCTCGATTGCATCATACAGCTCACCCCGATGAGCCGGCAGTCGTTCACCGTGGAGCTTGAAGGCACTAACTCGGGAGGTAATATAGGCGGTGCCCTGAACCTGATTTACCAGAACAAGAGCCTCCTCGGCGGTGCTGAGCTCTTCAGCATGAAGCTGAAGGGGGCATATGAAACCCTGACCGAAGGGACCACGGGATTCTCCAACATCCAGCAGTACGGCATTGAGGGTAACCTCAGAATACCAAAGTTTCTCATGCTGTACCCTTCAAAGGAGAACTTCATCAGGAAGTATGATCCCGGGACCGTTCTGCAGGCGGGTTACAACTACCAAAAGGTGCCGGTCTATGCCCGTTCTGTTGCCAACATAAGCCTGGGTTACTCATGGAGCGGTAATAAATACACGAAATATAATATCAATCCACTGTCAATCAATGTGGTCAAGTTGCATTATGTTGACCCGGAGTTTCAGGCCATGATTGACACAACCTCATACCTTTCCTTCTCATACCGCGACGTGAGGATAGTGGGCGGAAGGTATAACTATGTCTTCAATAACCAGATGTTGCAGAGATCGAAGGATTACTGGAACATACGAATTGGGATGGACCTGGCCGGCAACATGCTGTCGTTGTTATACATGTTGGGGAATGCCGAGACGGCCTCTGACGGTAGCTATCACCTCTTCGGGCAGCCTTTCGCACAGTTCATCAAGGGAGAGGTGGATGCAAGATACAATTACAGGATCAACACGGCAAGCAGCATCGTCTACAGGGCTTATGCCGGAGTAGGATGGGCCTTCGGAAACTCGAGGGTCATGCCTTTCGAGGAGCAGTTCTTTGGAGGAGGAGCAAATGATATCCGGGCGTGGGTGGTCAGATCACTCGGTCCGGGTTCATACGTGATGCCGGAGAGCTCATTCATTAACCTCACAGCCGACATGAAACTGGAGGCTAATGTCGAATACCGGTTCAAGCTCTTCTGGATACTCGAGGGAGCGACATTTATCGATGCCGGTAACATATGGACCATCAGGCCGGATGAGGACAGGCCCGGAAGTCTGTTCAGGTTTAACACGTTCCTCGATGAGATCGCCGTCGGGTCAGGTCTTGGTCTGAGGTTTGACTTAAGATTTGTGCTGCTGAGGGCCGATTTCGGAGTAAAGCTGCGTGATCCCCAGGCCACAGCAGGCACCAAATGGATCCCGCTGAACGGCACCTTTGACCGGAAGTCTGACCTGACGATGGTGATCGGGATAGGCTATCCGTTCTAGAATTGTCGATTGTCGATTAGGGGATGTGTAATCGCAAATCGCAAATCGCAAATCGCAAATCGCAAATC
>JBHEOU010000007.1:9602-15383 GCA_046260645.1 Bacteroidales bacterium
GGCAGCACCGGAGAGGTGCAGTCCGTCGCAGCAATGTTCACCTTTGACCCCAACACGGTCTCTTATGACCAATTGCTCCTGCTGGGTCTCACCGAACGGCAGGCGGCAACGCTGATCAAATACCGCGGTGCCGGGGCACGGTTCAGAAGGCCGGAAGAGATTATCAGGGTGTACGGGCTGGACTCAGCCACCGCAGCCCGGCTCGTTCCTTATATTATTATTAAAGATCACTTTGAGAAGAATACCTCCGGGGGTATGAAAGCCCATGTGGCTGAGGCAAGGCCCGGTGGAGGATACGAGAGGTCGGACCAACCCGTACCATCCTCCGGAGAGGCAGAGACGCCGGCGCCGCTGATTGACCTGAACCGAAGCAGTGCCGCAGGGCTGGAAAGACTGCCGGGCATCGGGCCTGTGCTCGCGGCGAGGATCATAAAGTACCGCAATCTTCTTGGCGGCTTCGTCGACAGCCGTCAGCTCACGGAGGTATACGGTATCGACAGCTCCGTCGTGAGCCTTATCCTCCCTATGGTGACTGTCACCCTTGATTCAGTATCACCTCTGCTGCTTGACAGCGCCTCATTCGGTGATCTCGCCCGTCATCCCTATGTAGGATATGAAGCGGCGAGGCTTATCACCAGGTACAGGACCCTCGCTGAAGCCCCGCTGACCCTCGGATCGATGGTCAGCGGGAATGTCCTCTCCGCCAGGCAGGCTGAGCGAATGGCTCCCTATGTAAGGCCTTCTCCGGGGGTGGCCGGCACTGATTTTGAATTTATTTCATCAAAAGTTTTGAAATGAATTTGAGAGATGTTAATTTTGCGGCTCGTTTAAACACAAAGAATTAGTATGATTATAGTACCGGTAAAAGAAGGCGAGAACATCGACAGGGCTCTTAAGAAATTCAAGAGGAAATTTGAGAAGACGGGTGTCATCCGTGAACTCAGGTCACGTCAGGCTTTTATCAAACCCTCGGTGCGCCGCAGGGAAGAGATAAAGAAGGCCGTATATGTTCAGCAGTTGCAGCAGGAAGAGGAGTAGTAGCGCTGCTGCCTGCCTTTTTGAAATATCATAAACCAAAAGGTTCCTTTTATGGATAAGAAGGAATCGTTCCTGAAATACATCCGTACCGAGAAGCGCTATTCACGGCACACCGTCACATCCTACAAGAACGATCTGGATCAGTTTTACATCTGGCTGGGGGATAATAATCCCGGAGCCGATGTTGTTTTCGTTACTGCTGCCGACGTGCGGGGGTGGATGGTCTCACTGATAGAGGGAGGTGCGGCAACCGGTACTGTCCACCGTAAGATGTCGACCCTCAGGGCATTCTTCCGTTATCTCCGCAGGCACGGCATGAGCAGTGCCGACCCGATGTCGGGTTTGAAGCTACCGAAGAAGAGCAAACGTCTGCCTGTCTTTGTCGCGGAGGAGTCGCTTGACAGGCTGCTTGACAATTTTAAATTCGGGGATAACTTTTCAGGTTTTCGCGACAGGACTATCGTGGAATTTTTGTATCTTACAGGCATGAGGAGGTCGGAACTGATTAACCTGCGGGATGAGGATGTGGATCTCTCCTCGGGGCAGGTGAGGGTGACGGGTAAGCGTGGGAAGCAGAGGGTTATTCCTCTTACGGCCAGCTTCATTAAATCGCTGCAGTTGTATCTTTCATCGCGGAAGGAGGAGGGCCTCCCGGGCGACTGGTTTTTTGTCACTGCCAGGGGGAACAAAATGTACGACAAGAGTGTTTACAACATAGTGACGAGATATCTCTCTATGGTGACCACGGTTGAGAAGAAGAGCCCGCATGTGCTCAGGCATACTTTTGCAACGCACATGCTCAATCACGGGGCTGACCTGAACTCGATCAAGGAGCTGCTGGGTCATGCCAGCCTTTCAGCCACCCAGGTGTACACCCACAATTCCTTTGAACAGTTAAAAAAAGTATATAAACAGGCTCATCCAAGAGCGTAATCAACAAAACAACAGGAGGTACCGACATGAACATTCAGATCCATTCAATCAGGTTTGATGCTGACAAGAAGTTACTTGACTTTGTTACATTGAAGGTTAACAAATTATCCAATTTAAGTGATGACATTGTCAATGCAGAGGTGTTCCTGAAGTTAGACCATGATGAGGAGAGGGAGAACAAGGTAACGGAGATCAAGGTAGAGTATCCGGGAGGGCCGCTTTTTGCACGTAAGCAGAGCAAATCTTTTGAAGAAGCCACCGATATGGTTGTTGCAGCCCTTAAGCGGCAGATAGTCAAACAGAAAAGCAAGTTGCGCGGGGCGTAGGATCACCCTGCCAAAAAAACTTCACATTATTTTTGAGATTTGAATTTTTAATTCCTACATTTGCAAACCGATTTTTGAGGGTAATTTCTCAGAAATCGGTCGTTCTTTCAAAAGCCGATGTAGCTCAGTTGGCCAGAGCAGCTGATTTGTAATCTGCAGGTCGGGGGTTCGAATCCCTTCATCGGCTCATTATATGATGAGTAAGTGTATGTCTGACCAGGCATGCTCTGCTAAGAAGGGGAGATACCAAAGTGGCCAACTGGGGCAGACTGTAAATCTGTTGTCTGAAGACTTCGTAGGTTCGAATCCTGCTCTCCCCACTTCTTAACAGAGTAAGCATCAATGCACTCTTGACCCTCAGGGGGACCCGGGTGCCGGTTTAAAGATATAAGCGGGAGTAGCTCAGTTGGTAGAGCATTAGCCTTCCAAGCTAAGGGTCGCGGATTCGAATTCCGTCTCCCGCTCAATATGCCGATGTAGCTCAGGGGTAGAGCACTTCCTTGGTAAGGAAGGGGTCATGAGTTCAACTCTCATCATCGGCTCAAACGATTTTGGATGTAAATTTAATTTAATAAGCTTTTAGTTATGGCAAAAGAAAAATTTGACAGGTCGAAGCCACACGTAAATATCGGTACGATCGGTCACGTCGACCACGGCAAGACCACCCTGACAGCGGCTATTACGATGGTTCTCGCTAAGAAAGGTCTCTCAGAAATCAGGGACTTTGATTCAATCGACAATGCTCCCGAGGAAAAAGAGAGGGGTATTACGATCAACACGGCTCACGTTGAGTATTCAACGGCAAACCGTCATTATGCGCACGTTGACTGTCCGGGTCACGCTGACTATGTCAAGAACATGGTTACCGGTGCTGCCCAGATGGACGGCGCCATCATCGTTGTTGCCGCAACTGACGGCCCGATGCCCCAGACACGTGAGCATATCCTGCTTGCACGTCAGGTGAACGTGCCGAAGATAGTTGTCTTCATCAACAAGGTTGACGCTGTAGATGACGAGGAACTTATCGACCTCGTTGAGATGGAGATACGCGACCTCCTCAGCTTTTACAAGTTCGACGGTGATAACGCTCCCGTTATCCGCGGATCAGCCCTCGGTGCCATGAACGGCGAATCCCAGTGGGAAGATAAGGTTATGGAACTGATGGATGCAGTTGATTCATACATACCCATTCCTCCGCGTGAGAACGAAAAACCGTTCCTCATGCCGGTTGAAGACGTTTTCTCAATCACTGGCCGTGGTACAGTTGCCACAGGCCGTATCGAAACCGGTATCGTACACACCGGCGACGAGATTGAGATAGTGGGCCTCGGTGCTGATAAACGCAAGTCAGTATGTACCGGCGTTGAGATGTTCCGCAAGATCCTCGATCAGGGCGAAGCAGGTGACAACGTTGGTCTGCTCCTTCGCGGCGTTGACAAGAAAGAGATCAAGAGAGGTCATGTTCTTGCCAAACCGGGTTCTATCACACCCCATACCAAGTTCAAGGCTGAGGTTTACGTTCTGAAGAAAGAGGAAGGCGGCCGTCACACACCGTTCCACAACAATTACCGCCCACAGTTCTATCTTCGTACTCTTGACATCACAGGTGAGATTCAGCTCCCCGAAGGAACAGAGATGGTGATGCCGGGTGACAACGTAACCATAACCGTTGAGCTCATCTACCCGGTTGCCATCAACAAGGGTCTCCGCTTCGCAATCCGCGAAGGTGGCCGTACAGTTGGTGCAGGCGCTGTGGTTGAAATCCTTGTCTAAGGCCTATTAAATATATATATATATGGTAACCGTTCGCGATGGCGTACGGTTACCATCAAAATGTACACGGGTGTAGCTCAGTTGGTAGAGCACTGGTCTCCAAAACCAGGTGTCGGGAGTTCGAGTCTCTCCTCCCGTGCTAAATCGGAGTATTATTATGAAGGTAGCAGCTTACTTTAAGGAATCATATAACGAACTCATGCACAAGGTGACATGGCCTACATGGAGCGAGCTCCAGGCAAGCGCCACCCTTGTACTTATCACTTCCGTCATCCTTGCCCTTGTCATCTGGGCCATGGATTTCATATTTGACAAGGCCATGGGTCTTGTTTATGGTTTGTTATATTAAAAGAATAACGGTCACAGATGAGTGAAAACGTTAAGAAGTGGTATGTGCTCAGGGCTATCGGCGGCAAGGAGAAGAAGGTCAAGGAATACCTTGAGAGTGAGATCGTGCGCCTTAAGCTCCAGGATTACATCACCCAGGTGCTGATACCTACGGAGAAGGTCTACCAGATCCGGGCAGGCAAGAAGGTGAGCAAGGAGCGCACATTCTTTCCGGGTTATATCATCGTTGAGGCCGCCCTGGTGGGTGAAGTTCCCCATGTATTGCGCAACATACCAAACGTCCTCGGTTTCCTGGGGACACAGTCGGGCGAACCGACACCGATACGGAAGGCAGAGATAAACCGTATCCTTGGAAAAGTAGATGAACTGGCAGCCAGCGAAGAGGAACTCAACGTTCCGTTCGTCGTGGGCGAGACGGTAAAGGTAATAGACGGCCCCTTCAACAGCTTCTCAGGAGTGATAGAAGAGGTCAATGAAGAGAAACGGAAGCTGAAAGTGATGGTCAAGATCTTCGGACGCAAGACCCCGCTCGAACTCAGCTTCATGCAGGTAGAGAAAGAAAGTTAGGTAAATAATGAAATTGACAGCCGTGAATTATAATGCTTCCTTAAGCGGCCGTCATGCTCTCGCTATAAACAATGCAAATTTTTAATTATGGCAAAAGAAGTTGCTGGATTAATCAAATTACAGATTAAAGGCGGAGCAGCCAATCCATCTCCACCCGTAGGCCCTGCACTGGGCTCCAAAGGTGTGAATATCATGGAGTTTTGTAAACAGTTCAATGCCCGTACACAGGACAAGGCAGGAAAGGTCATACCGGTGATCATCACCGTATATAAAGACAAATCATTTGATTTTGTCACCAAGACCCCTCCTGTTGCAGTTCAGATTATTGAGGCTACCAAATTAAAGAAAGGCTCACCCGAGCCCAACCGCAACAAGGTGGCAGCAATATCATGGAAACAGGTAAAGACTATTGCAGAGGATAAGATGCAGGACTTAAACTGCTTCACCCTCGAATCCGCGATGAAGATGGTGGCTGGCACGGCCCGAAGTATGGGTATCACCGTCACAGGTGCATTCCCCGGTAAATAACTAACTAAGTGAATAGAAATGGCTAAGCTTACCAAGAATCAGAAGTTTGTACTCGAGAAGATCGAGCATGGCAAACTCTATACTTTGACAGAAGCGGCAGCATTGGTAAAAGATATCACGACAACTAAGTTTGATGCCTCAGTTGATATTGACGTAAGACTGGGAATTGACCCGCGCAAATCGAACCAGATGGTTCGCGGTGTCGTATCCCTTCCCAACGGCACAGGCAAGGAGGTCAGGGTTCTCGCCCTGGTCACCCCTGATAAGG
>JBHEOU010000007.1:15393-19584 GCA_046260645.1 Bacteroidales bacterium
GGCCGGAGCTGATCATGTGGGGCTCGATGAGTGGGTTGAAAAGATCAAAGGCGGCTGGACGGATATCGATGTTATCATTACCATGCCCTCAGTGATGGGTAAGATAGGTCAGTTGGGACGAGTACTCGGTCCACGTGGTCTCATGCCGAACCCCAAAAGCGGAACGGTGACCATGGAGATCGGTAAGGCTGTCAGGGAGGTTAAGCAGGGCAAGATCGACTTTAAAGTAGATAAAGCCGGTATTGTACATGCTTCCATCGGAAAAGTATCCTTTGAACCTCATAAGATCGTTGAAAACGCAAGAGAATTCCTCTTCATGATCAACAAACTCAAACCCGCCTCGGCGAAAGGAACTTACATCAGAAGTATCTTCCTCTCAAGTACCATGAGCCCGGGAATGAAAGTTGATCCCAAGAGCCTTGATGTTTAACTGAAACAGAAAATTCAGAGAGATTATGAGAAGAGACGAAAAAACCGATATCATAAACAGCCTGGCTGAGACCCTGAAGGAGTACAGTCACTTTTACCTGACTGACACTGCACAGCTCAACGCTGCTGATACCAGTGATCTCAGAAGGAAGTGCTTTGAGAACCAGATAAAACTGGTTGTCGTTAAAAACACCCACCTGAAGAGAGCCCTGGAGCAGGCCGGACTCGAGTGCGAGGAATTGTTCCCCGTACTGAAGGGTTCTACTGCTGTAATGTTCTCGAATAGCGGAAATACTCCTGCAAAAATGATCAGGGATTTCCGCAAATCGCATCCTAAACCCCTGATAAAAGGCGCATTCATAGAAGAATCGGTATATGTCGGTGACAACTTGCTTGAGACCCTAGTGGCACTCAAGTCAAGAGAAGAGCTCATCGGCGATATCATTATGCTTCTGCAGTCGCCCGCGAAGAATGTTATCTCCGCGCTCCAGTCAGGTGGTTCAAAAATTCATGGTGTTCTGGAAACACTTTCAAAAAAGTAGTAATCATAAGTTAATCAAATTAAAAATTCCTATAAAAATGGCAGATCTTAAGAAATTTGCAGAAGAGTTGGTGAACTTAACCGTTAAAGAGGTTAATGAGCTTGCAAAAATATTGAAAGACGAGTATGGCATTGAGCCGGCAGCAGCGGCAGTTGCAGTTGCAGCACCCGCAGCAGGCGCTGACGCTCCTGTAGTAGCTGAGAAGACCTCATTTGATGTCATCCTCAAGAGCGCAGGCCCCCAGAAGCTTCAGATAGTCAAGCTGGTGAAAGATATCACCGGCCTTGGACTGAAAGAAGCCAAAGCTGTAGTTGATGCCGCCCCAGGCGCCGTGAAAGAAGGTGTATCAAAGGAAGAGGCGGAGAACATTAAGAAAACATTGGAGGAATCAGGAGCTGAAGTTGAACTTAAATAAGTTATACCTGATTACCGGGTTTACAGGTTTAGTTCCGCCACCAGGCGGAGCTAAGCCTTTTTGTCATTTTTCATAAGTTCACTAAATCCTACCATCAATGTCCTCAAAAAATATAGAACGCGTAAGTTTCGCATCAAAGAAGGAACAGCTTGAATACCCTGACTTTCTTGAGATTCAGTTAAAATCTTTCGCCGAGTTTTTTCAGCTTGGCACTACACCCGAGAACAGGAGGAGAGAGGGCCTCTTCAAGGTCTTCATGGAGAACTTCCCGATAACCGACACCAGGAACAACTTCGTGCTCGAGTTCCTGGATTATTCAATTGACCCCCCCCGCTACACCATTGATGAGTGTATCGAGAGAGGCCTGACCTTCAGCGTTCCTATGAAGGCAAAACTTAAGCTATACTGCACTGACCCCGAACATGAGGATTTTGATACCGTTATCCAGGATGTGTACCTGGGTGTGATTCCCTATATGACCGAGCGTGGCACATTTGTCATCAACGGCGCAGAGAGGGTTGTCGTCTCCCAGCTTCACAGGTCACCGGGTGTGTTCTTCGGTCAGAGCATACACGCCAACGGCACCAAACTCTATTCGGCACGAATAATCCCCTTCAAGGGATCATGGATCGAGTTTGCTACCGACATCAACAATGTGATGTACGCCTACATAGACAGGAAGAAGAAGCTGCCTGTCACCACCCTGCTCAGGGCTATAGGCTTTGAGGGGGACAAGGATATCCTTGAGATCTTTAACCTCGCAGAGGAACACAAGGTCTCGAAGGTAAGCATCAAGAAACTTGTCGGCCGCAAGCTGGCAGCCAGGGTCCTCCGCACATGGGTCGAGGATTTCGTTGATGAGGACACCGGCGAGGTTGTCTCCATAGAGCGTAATGAAGTGGTGCTCGACAGGGAGACAGTAATTGAGAATGAACATGTTGACCTGATAGTTGATTCAGGAACCAAGTCTATCCTGCTTCACCGTGAAGACATGAGCCTCTCGGATTTCGCTATCATTTACAATACACTGCAGAAAGACCCCTGCAACTCTGAGAAAGAGGCCGTGCTGTACATCTACAGGCAGCTGCGCAACGCCGAGCCGCCTGATGAGGCTACCGCCCGCGATGTCATTGACAAGCTCTTCTTCTCAGACAAACGCTATGACCTTGGAGAGGTTGGACGCTTCCGTATTAACCGCAAGCTGAACCTCGAGATTCCCATGGACACCAAGATCCTTACCAGGGAAGATATTATCGCCATCATCCGTTACCTCATAGAGCTTATCAACTCGAAGACGGATGTCGACGACATCGACCACCTGAGCAACAGGAGGGTGCGTACCGTCGGCGAACAGCTATCGGCACAGTTCAGTGTCGGTCTGGCACGTATGGCCCGTACCATACGTGAGCGCATGAACGTGAGAGACAACGAGGTATTCACTCCTGTTGACCTCATCAATTCAAAGACGCTCTCGTCAGTGATAAACTCATTCTTCGGCACCAACCAGCTGTCGCAGTTCATGGACCAGACCAACCCGCTGGCGGAGATGACCCACAAGCGTCGTCTCTCGGCCCTCGGTCCCGGCGGTCTGTCGCGCGAACGCGCAGGCTTCGAGGTCCGTGACGTGCACTACACACACTACGGTCGCCTATGTCCCATAGAGACCCCTGAAGGTCCGAACATCGGTCTTATCTCATCGCTGTGCGTCTATGCCAAGATCAACAAGCTTGGCTTCATTGAGACGCCTTACCGCGATGTGGTTGAAGGCAAGGTGGACCTGGATAATGATACCGTCAGGTGGCTTACTGCCGAGGACGAGGAGTACCTCACCGTGGCACAGGCCAACGCCCCGCTGGATGATGACGGCACCTTTACCAATCCCAGGGCCAAATCAAGGCTCGGAGCCGATTATCCGTACGAGGAGATCTCAAAGGTGCAGATGATGGACGTGGCACCCAACCAGATAGCCTCCATCGCCGCTTCACTGATCCCCTTCCTTGAGCATGACGATGCCAACCGCGCGCTCATGGGATCAAACATGATGCGCCAGGCGGTGCCGCTGGTCAGGCCTGAAGCTCCGATAGTGGGCACCGGCCTCGAGGCACAGGTGATAAAGGACTCCAGGATATTGATAGTGGCCGAAGGTGACGGCGTGGTTGAATTTGTTGACGCAGATGAGATCGTCATCAGGTACAGCCGTACCGACGAGGAGAAGTTCGTCAGCTTTGACGACGACGTCAGACGCTACCATCTGCCAAAATACCATAAGACAAATCAGAACACCACCATCAACCTGATCCCCATCGTTAAGAAGGGTGAGAAGGTGGAGAAGGGACAGGTACTCACCGAAGGGTACGGCACCAAAAGCGGTGAGCTGGCTCTCGGACGTAACCTGAAGGTGGCATTCATGCCATGGAAGGGATACAACTTCGAGGATGCCATTGTGCTCAGCGAAAGGGTGGTTCAGGAAGATGTTTTCACCTCGGTCCACATAGACGAGTACATACTTGAGGTGCGTGACACCAAACGCGGTATGGAGGAGCTGACCTCCGATATCCCGAACGTGAGCGAAGAGGCTACAAAGAACCTCGATGAGAACGGGCTTATACGCATAGGTGCACAGATCAGGCCTGGAGACATACTCATTGGCAAGATCACCCCCAAGGGCGAATCAGACCCGTCACCGGAGGAGAAGCTCCTCAGGGCCATCTTCGGAGATAAGGCCGGCGACGTGAAGGATGCTTCACTCAAGGCCGGACCGTCACTCGAAGGAGTGGTTATTGACAAGAAACTGTTCACCAGGGC
>JBHEOU010000007.1:19790-20060 GCA_046260645.1 Bacteroidales bacterium
AGTACAAGGAGGTAGACGGCCTCTACAAGCGGAAGAGGTACAACATCACCATCGGCGATGAACTGCCCGCCGGAATAGTAAGGCTTGCCAAGGTCTATATAGCCAAGAAGCGCAAGATCAGGGTAGGTGACAAGATGGCCGGACGGCATGGTAACAAGGGTATCGTTGCCAAGATAGTCCGTGCTGAAGACATGCCTTTCCTTGCTGACGGCACCCCAGTTGATATCGTCCTTAACCCTCTCGGTGTGCCTTCAAGGATGAACCTCGGAC
>JBHEOU010000070.1:0-4089 GCA_046260645.1 Bacteroidales bacterium
TCGCCGGCCTGTCGTTAGAAAAAATGGAGCCTGTAAGCCCGTAAGGTGAGGTCTCATTGCAGAGATGAAGAGTCTCCTCGTACTTTTCGTCCTCATAGACGTACAGTGTCACAACAGGACCGAAGATCTCCTCCTTCATTGAGATGAAGTCAGGGTCTGTTGTAAGGATGATGGTGGGTTCAATGAACCAGCCCCGGCTCTTGTCGCCGTTGCCTCCGTGAAAAATTTCACAGGCGGGAGATGACTTCGCCAGCCCTATGTATTTCATTACGTTATCAAACGACTTCTCGTCAATGACCGCATTCATGAAGTTACTGAAATCGGCAGGGTCACCCACCTTTATCTCAGAGGCCTGGCTCTTCAGATGCACCGCTATATCAGGCCAGAGTGACCTCGGGATATATACCCTTGAAGAGGCGGAACACTTCTGTCCCTGATATTCAAAAGATCCCCGTATGATGGCTGTGGCTGCTTCCAGCGGGGCGGCCGAATTGTGTATCATGATGAAGTCCTTGCCGCCTGTCTCCCCCACAATCCGGGGATATGATTTGTATTTGTCAAGGTTTGCTGCCGCTGTTTTCCAGAGCGTGTTTAAGGTGCCGTTTGATCCGGTGAAGTGTATCCCTCCGAAATCCCGGTGGTTCATCACCACAGAACTGATGACCGATCCCTGTCCGGGCAGGAAGTTGATGACCCCGGCGGGCATACCTGCCTCCATGAAGACCTTCATCAGTATCCAGCTGGAAAGCAGGGAGGTGGTGGCTGGCTTCCAGACCGTGGTGTTGCCCATGATGGCAACGGCCATGTTGAGGTTGGAAGCGATGGCGGTGAAGTTGAACGGGGTTATCGTATAGACAAAACCCTCCAGCGGCCTGTACTCAACCCTGTTCAGCTGGTCGGTGGCCGAACGTGGCTGCTCCTGGTATATCTGTCCGGCGAAATATGCATTGAACCTGAGAAAATCAATGGTCTCGCAAGCAGCCTCAACCTCCGCCTGATGGACAGTCTTGCTCTGTCCAAGCATTGTAGCAGCAACAATGGTATAACGGTATTTTTTTGAAAGGAGTTCGGCCGCCTTCAGCATTATCGAAGCTCTTTCTATCCATGAAAGGGTCAGCCATCCTTCCTTGGCGCTCATTGCAGCCCTGATGGCGTCTGCAGTCTCCTGTTCGCCTGCCATATGGTACGTGGCGAGAACATTGCCATGGTCATGAGGCATGACAACCTTGCCCTGCTTATCGGTCTTAACAGGCTTGCCACCTATAATCAATGGTATCTCTACGGTTTCGGAAGAGATTCTTTTAAGCTCCTTTTCAAGTTCAGCCCTTTCGTTACAGCCTGGCGCGTAACTCATTAGAGGCTCGTTATCAGGGTGCTGGATAGAGTATATTGCATTATTCATAACAACAGTTTTTTACTTATAATCTCATGGTCACACTCAGATGCTTAACATCCGGTGACGAAATGGAAACAAAAACATGGGTTCTTTGTTCTGGAAAACTATTCGGGATCAACCGGGAGTCAGGTACGATCGACCTCTTTCAGAAGCAGATCCGTTGCAATTGCAATCATCTCGGGTTTTCCCAGCAGGTAAGCAATATCATTGGCGTTTATTACCGTAGACGGCTCAGGATTTGGAAAGACAACCTCACCGTGCTTTATGGCCACCATTGTGACTCCGCAGGTCTTTCTTAGGGCCGTCTCTGCTATGGTTTTGCCGGCGAAGACGGATTTTACCCCAACCTTCACAGCAGCAATCTCAATATCAGGTATATCCTTCAGAAGCGAATACCCCCCCACCTTGCTCTTGTCCCTGAATATGCCGTAGTTGTCCGCCCTGGTTCTGGCAATGGCCTTTTCTATGTCCATCCTGGGAAGAAGGTATTTGCCCAGTATTCTCTCATAAAAGTCAATTGCGGTTTCAAACTCTTCGGGAATGACCTGGTTTGCTCCGAGCCGGTAAAGCTCTTCGATATCGGTCACATGCCTTGTCCGGACTATGATATGGGCGTGTTTATTCATGGCCCTGATATGTTCCACTATTGACATCGCCGTTATCAGGTAACCGACTGAAACCACAGCCATTTCAGCCGTATGAACGTATGCCTGCCTCAGGACCGGCTCATAGGTTGCATCACCGAAAACGACCAGGTTGCCCTTCTCCATCTCTGACCGGGCCAGGTCAGGGTCAAACACTATTGAAGTAAAGGGCAGCTCCATGGTCTTTATCATTGATGCCAGGTTTATTGCCCGGGAATCCTTGCCGATCAGGACAACATGTTTGCTGATCTCCGGGATTTCCACCTGTTTCAGTGGGAAGAGCCCGTTTACCAGAACCGGAGGTAACGGCAGCTTCAAGATGAGGTTAGCCAGCGGCTTGGAAACCTGTATCAGGAATGGTGACAGGGCCATCGATGTAATGGCCACCGCCAGGAAAAGCTGGAAGTGAGAGGGTGTTATAATTCCGTTAGCAAGGCCCAGCCCCGCCAGTACAAATGAGAATTCACCCACCTGTGCCAGAGAGAGGCCCACCACCACCGTTCCGAAGAAGGTGTGGCCCAGCGAGAAAGCTGTAAATCCTGCAATGACGGTCTTAACCACTATTACCAGGAGTACAGTTACAAGTACAAGCCATGGATGATCGGCTACAAAGCCAAGGTCGAGAAGCATGCCTATAGATACGAAGAAGAAGCTTGTAAAGACATCCTTGAAGGGAATCAGGTTGCCGAAAGCACTGTGGCTGTACTCTGTGTCGGAGATCATCAGACCGGCCAGGAATGCCCCGAAGGCGAGTGACATGCCCAGCTCATGTGTGAGCATTGCCACCGCAAGGCAGATGAGCAGGAGACTCATCAGGAAGAGCTCCTGGCTCCGGGTCATGGCAATCAGGTGAAGGAGCCACGGCATGAGCCACCTTGTTCCGGCCCAGATGAATATCATTATTCCGATTGTCTTCAGTATCAGGAGGAGCAGGTCATGCCCGACATCGGCAGTCTCTCCTCCGAGAATGGGAGTAAAAAGCAGCAACGGTATCAGGATAATATCCTGGAATATCAGGATCCCCACAATCGTTTTTCCGTAATGGGTGGTCAGCTCTGAACGCTCCTGGAGCAGTTTCAGCACCACTGCCGTACTGCTGAGTGCTGTCAGGAAACCCACAAAAACAGCTTCATTCCATGCAAAGTGATAGACCCTGGCTACCAGCATCGTTACCCCTGCCGTGAGCAGAAGCTGCATGAATCCACCTAAAAAAACAATCTTGCGGATTTTCAGGAGATGGTTCAGGGAAAACTCGAGGCCGATGGTGAACATAAGGAGGATCACGCCAATTTCGGCCATCACCTCCACGTTTTCCGGCGAGCTTATAAGCTTCAGAAGATAAGGCCCTGCAACAACACCGGTGATAAGATACCCTATGAGTGCAGGAATCTTTATCCGGGTGAAGATAAAATTCACAAAGGTGGAGAGTGCAAAGATGATAACGATATCTTTGAGGACACCAATTTCCATTTCGTCAGTGCTGTTATGGCACTAAAGATATGAAATCCCGTTGTATTTTTTCAGGAAGGAGTTTGTTTCTCGCCGCATCCCGGCTTATCTGACAGCAGGCATTCCGTCACCGTCTCAAGGATACTCTTGTTGCCTGCAAGGACAATCAGGCTGTCGTTTGCCTCAATCACCGTCAGACCGTCGGGGATCAGGTACCTGTTCTCTCTTTTTATCAGGGCTATCCGTGCATTCTGAGGGAACCCGAGATCGACGATCTTCATGCCGGCTACCGCACTCTCCGGTGCTATGGTAAACTCGACCATCTCCGAATTGATCGACTCTGAGAGCAGAATGTCAGCAGGGGTGACTGTCTTGACCCGCGGCGGCAGTAACACATGGAGCCATCTGGCCACAACGGGGATGGTTGTGCCCTGGAGTAAAACGGAAGTAATGGAGATGAAGAAAACGATGTTAAAGATCATATCCGCCTTAGCCAGTCCGGCCATAAGGGGGAAGGTTGCGAAGACTATCGGCACGGCACCACGCAGCCCGACCCATGATATGAAAGTCTTTGTCCGGGTATTGACCCTGAACGGTGCC
>JBHEOU010000070.1:4129-8556 GCA_046260645.1 Bacteroidales bacterium
GGTAAGGAATACGCTGACGGGCCTGGCTACGAATATAAGAAAGCCCGAAATCAGCATCCCGATGCCAATGACCGGCAATATATCACTCGGAAAGACCAGAAGCCCAAGCGTCACAAAGAGTATGATCTGCATCAGCCATGCCAGCCCGTCAAACATCTTCATGATGGTACGCTTGTGCAGCAGTTCCTGATTGCCGAGGTAAATGGCAGATATGTAGACGGCAAGGAAGCCGTTGCCGCCGACAGCCGTGGTGACTGAGTAGGTCAGTAACATCAGGGTTATCGACAGTACCGGGTAGAGTCCTTCATAATCAAGTTTGATGTTATTGATGACATATTTGCTCACCAGCCCCGACAGGTATCCAAGACCACCGCCAAGGAGCAGTTGCATGAGGAAGACCGGCAGGACCGACCATATGGTTTTATCTCCGTTCTGTATCAACCCTATGAAGACGATGGTCAGGATGTATGCCATCGGGTCATTGCTTCCGCTCTCGAACTCCAGCGTCGGGCGTATGTTTCCCTTGAGTGCAAGGCTTTTCGACCTGAGAATGGAGAAGACGGCAGCTGCATCAGTTGATGAGACTATTGCCCCGAGAAGCAGTCCTTCGTAAATGGAAAAGTCAGTCACCCACCAGACAAACAGTCCAAGGGAAAAAGTTGTGAACAGCACTCCGAGAACGGAGAGAGCCACCCCCTGCCACATTACGGGTCTGACTGAATGCCAGTCAGTCTCGAAGCCGCCGGAAAACAAGATGAAATTAAGGGCCACAATGCCTATGAACTGTGCCACACCAGGGTTATCAAAATGAATTCCGCCTATTCCCTCTGATCCGGCAAGCATGCCAATCGCAAGAAATAATATGAGCGTTGGAACGCCTATCCTCAATGATGTCTTGCCGGCCAGAACGCTTATGAAAATAAGCACTGAACCTATCAAGAGGATATTTTCCGTTGTAACTGTCACCTTCCGGCAAATTTGGTCCCTAAAGATAGAAAAAGCGGGGCTGAAGGACAAAAAAAATCCCGGCTGTTCAGACCGGGATCATGAAGAGTAAAAAAACACTGGTGCAGAAAATTCGCTTTTATTTAGTCATTAAGTTTTCTGAGTTGTCCGTCCTCAATGCGCCAGACGGGTACTTCGGGGTCATGATTGCGCAGCATCCATGTCGACAGAGAGGTTCCCGGCACACACCTGACCACTGTTCCTTCGGGAAGAGTGACATCGATGTCTACCAGTGAACCGTTCCATCTGCTGCCTGCCGGTAGTGAAAAGAATTCATCAAGATAAAGAGTATCACCGGAGAACCTCCAGTTGTACTCTACCGCCCTGGCGTTTTCCCGTGCTTCATTGTCTGAGTTGCTGCATGCGCGCTTTTCGACAGAGATAAATCCTGAGTCGTTTTCGCTTCCGTAAATATTTAGCTCGGGAGTACCATGAAGCCTGTCGTTCTGCGTATCCAGGTAGAAGCTAAAATGGTCAACAGAAGCTGTTTCGTCATAAGTTATCTCCTCCACTGTAGCCCCGGATGCGATCCATAGTGTTTCTGGGGCCGGGTCAAGGCTTACCCTTTTTTCAACAAACTCCCGGTTTGAATATACGGAGAGCTGAAGGCTGAGGAAGACTCCCAGTGCGCACAGCGAAGCTACCCATATGACGAAAGCCACAATGTTCAGTACCCGGGATCTCTCCCTGATTCTGAATATCATCTTGATTCCCAGCCAGGTTAGGGCAGCAAGGGGAATAAGAAATACCAGCGCCGCGAGAATGAGAACCGGCCATACCATGTTGCTGTTCAGCACAATGGAAAGTAGAGTATGGATATTGGTCATCTCCGGGTCAATCACCGATGTAAGGAAAGGGGCGTTACTGAAAAGAATCAGTATCCCGAAGGTGAAAAGCAGGGTAAAGCCGACAATTGTAAAGAGTGCCCCGAGGAATATAGCAATCACCCTTATAATTGCCGATATGAGTCTTCCGAATGCCCTGAAGAATTCAGCCAAAACTTTGCCCACGCGCGCCGACGGGCTGTTCGGATCATACATCGATTTACGGTTGTATACCCGGCCCCTGCCTGACACGGTGTTGTCATCATAATAGTCTTCGGGTGCGCCCATGATGTTTATCATGTCATTCACCATCTCCCTCGAGACAAGGGTGGGAGGTTCGTTGCCGCCACCGAATATTTCGGCAATGCGGGCTTCAATGTCAGCCACAGTCTCTTCACCACCCTGTTCGGAGCTGAACCTTGCCGAGACGTGACCAAGATAATGCTTCAGAATCTCCCAGGCCTCCTCGTCGATACGGAATAGCTGCCCGGCAATATTGATGTCAGTAGTTTTCTTCATGGCTGCCTCTATTTCTTGTCACGTATCTGGTTAACCGACCCTACCAGCTCCTCCCACGCTTTGTCAAGCTCATTCAGGTAGATCTTTCCCAGTTCGGTCAGTTCGTAATATTTACGGGGGGGGCCCTGTGGCGATTCTTCCCACCTGTAGCTGAGTAACCCCGCATTCTTCTGTCTTGTCAGAAGGGGGTAGAGTGTACCTTCAACGACTATCACCTCGGCTTTCTTAAGTTCGTTGATGATGTCGACCGCATAGCAGGAGCTCCTTGATAGTACTGCAAGGATGCAATACTCGAGGATTCCCTTGCGCATCTGTGCTTTTGTGTTGTCCGTATTCATAGCATTTCCATTTTTATCAGCATTGTCCGCAATTGGTGCGTATCATAGATTCATTTTCTTTTTGACTGTATCGAATTCCTCCTTGACAGAGTCCTTGATGTTCTCAATTGTAACCGGATCACCTCTCATTTCAAGCTTCTGGGCCGTTGTTCTGGCTTCCGGCAATACTATCCATAAGATGAGGTACAGCCCCAGTCCGAACCCTCCGGCCAGTACCAGGACCGTAAATATTATCCTCATAATCAGCGGATCCCAGTCAAGATAAGCCGATATGCCGGCGCAGACACCTCCGAAAACGCGTCTGTCCGGATCACGGTACATGCGTCGCTGTGACCGTGGCGGACGCTCCTCTGAAGTGCTGCTGCCACTGATGACCTCAGGTGATCCGAGAATGGCCATCACCTCCTCAACATCCTTCATCGTGATGACCTGCTTGTAGGGATTGAGCCTCATTCTGAACAACTCCGCTATCCTTCCCTCAATATCTGTCATGATCTCGGAAGCACTTGACTCGCCTGAAAATTCCTTTTCCAGACTCTTCATGTACTGCCGGAGACGTTCGTAGGCATCCTCGTCCACGTTGAACGGGTATCCCCCCAGATTGACATTAACCGTTACTTTCATAATCTTTTTAATAAGGTACCTGTTAATACATATTAGTTTTACTTTGCAAATATATAAACAAAAAGTAATACCATGCAATACATAGAACTAAAAAAATAAGAATATTTTTATTTTATAACATCTGATCTGGTTTTTGATAGCGAGAGATAGGCAGGAATCACTAACTTTATGCAAACAAATGACCATGAAAGCATACAACTGGGGAATTCTCGGCACAGGCAACATAGCCCGTAAGTTTACGCGGGCACTTATGCTGCTTGACAACGCGCATCTTTATGCTGTTGGATCACGTGATGGTAAGAAGGCTTCAGATTTTGCCGACGAGTTTGGATTCGCGAAACACTTCGGGAGTTATGAGGAGATGCTTGCCGACCCCGCGGTGGAGATAGTATACATATCTTCACCTCACTCGCATCATCTTGAGCACACTCTTCTGGCTCTGCGGAACGGCAAGCATGTCATCTGTGAGAAGCCGATGTCGATAAACGCGCCGGAGGTTAAGGTGATGGTTGAGGAGGCCCGCAGGCAGGGGCTATTTCTGATGGAGGCGCTGTGGCCTCCGTTTCAGCCCTCTTACCTCAAGGCAGATGAGATCATGAAGAGCGGCAAGATGGGCAACCTTCTTCACATGAGGGGCAAATTTGCATTCGTATCTCCTTATGACCCTGAACTCAGGACCTATAATCTGGCGATGGGGGGAGGCTCTCTGCTTGACATAGGCATTTATCCCATAATGGATATCCTGAAGTACATGGGAGAGCCGGAATCAATTGTTGCTGCCTCCGTACTCTCTCCGACCGGCGCCGACGAAAGCACCTCTGTAATCTTTAAGTTCAGTGACGGCAGGATGGCCGAAGCATACTGCTCGTTTGCAAACATGAGCGGGGTCTCAACCGAGTTGAACTGCGAAAAGGGGAACCTGGTCCTTTCAAGAGGGCGTGACCGCAACCAGCATCTTCTCATAGAGTTCCCCGGTGACAATGATGACCGTATCTTCACTCCGCCTGCACAGGGTTACCAGTATGAGGCAATGGAGGTGATGAACTGTCTCGACAAGGGGCTGACAGAGAGTGCCGTGGTTCCACTGTCATTCACACTGACCCTTGCGCGGACACTC
>JBHEOU010000071.1:0-7130 GCA_046260645.1 Bacteroidales bacterium
GTAGGGAAGTTGGTGAGCATTCCTCCCGGCCACCTCTCGGTGACGTAGGGCATGTTAACCGCTCCGACCATTTCGGACACGATGTCTTTCGCCTGCTTTTTAGTAGCCACAAAGAGCACCTTGCGGCCTGATTTTGCTATCTGCCTCAATGCAGCAGCGGCCTCGTCAATCCTCAGTACGGTTTTTTCGAGGTCAATAATATGAATGCCGTTGCGCTCCATAAAAATATAGGGAGCCATGGCCGGGTTCCATTTTCTTTTAAGGTGCCCGAAGTGCACACCGGCATCAAGTAATTCTTGAAAATTCGTTCTTGACATTTTGATTTTGATTGTTAAGTTTACGTTCTGTTAAGTCAATTGCAGAGTAGTTCCTTGCGGGAAGTCAATGCAATTTAGATACTAAACCTGCATCTATAAATAATTGCTATTGAACTCCTAACGCTTGCTAAACTGGAACCTCTTGCGTGCCTTGGGTTGGCCCGGTTTCTTTCTCTCCACTTCGCGTGGATCACGCGTGGTGAAACCTTCAGCTTTCAGCTTGGACTTGCACTCCGGATCAATCTTGATCAGGGCCCTGGAAATCCCAAGACGTATCGCCTCTGCCTGACCTTTCGATCCACCGCCGTCAAGGGTGACTTTGATGTCATATTTGTCGGCAACATTGAGAAGGTTCAGGGGCTGGAGGATGACATACTGCAGGATCTCATTCGGAAAGTACTGCTTGTACTCCCTGTCATTGATCGTGATCTGTCCCTTGCCGTCGTTAAGGTAAACCCTGGCGACTGCCGCTTTCCTTCTTCCGATAGAGTTAATAACTTCCATGTTTCTTACTTAATGGTTTTTAAATCGATTAGTTTGGGTTGCTGAGCCTCATGTTTGTGTGCCGGCCCTTCATACACATAAAGGTTCCTGTAGATGGCGCTTCCAAGCCTGTTTTTCGGAAGCATTCCCTTGACGGCATATTCAATCAACCGCACGGGATGCTTCTTCATCAGCTCGTCAGCCTTGACGATCCTCTGGCCACCGGGGTAACCGGTATGCCTTATATACTCCTTGTCAGTCATCTTGGCGCCCGTCATAGTGACTTTTTCAGCGTTGATAACAATCACGTTATCCCCGCAGTCGACATGAGGTGTGAAGCTTGGCTTGTGCTTCCCCCTCAATATCAGGGCAACAACAGATGACAGACGTCCGAGTGTCTGACCTTCCGCATCTACAAGTACCCACTCTTTCTCAACAGTCGCTTTATTGGCTGACACTGTCTTGTAGCTTAAGGTGTTCACTTTGTACTAAGGTTTTGTTAATTAATGATTTTTCAAAATAAAAGCCCCAATTTTGGGGTCTGCAAAAATACAACTTATTTTTGTTTCGAGCAATATGTTGTATTTTTAATTTCGATGATAAATGATGATACTTCCAGTTCATTTACCGGAGCCGCATTCTTTTCTTATTTTTACACACTGTTAATTGTCATACCCGGTTACCATGAAACTCAACAGTGACGACAGGAGATTCCTTGAGATGGCTATAGGCGCGGCTGAAGTGAATATCACCGATGGCGGAGGACCCTTCGGGGCTGTGATCGTCAGTAGCGCAAAGGTGCTGGCCACCGCCGGCAACAGGGTTGTCGCCGGGCATGATCCTACGGCACATGCTGAAATACAGGCCATCAGGATTGCCGCTGAGGCCCTGGGAACACATGACCTCAGCAATTGTGTTATCTATGCTTCCTGTGAACCCTGTCCGATGTGCCTCGGTGCAATATACTGGGCAGGAATCAGACGCATTGTATATGCCTCTGACCGCCACCGCGCCGCAGCTGCCGGGTTTGATGACGAGATGATTTATGAAGAGCTGGCGCTTGACAACGGTGAGAGAAGCATCGTCATGGACCGTGGGCTGGAGGAGGAGGGTGACAGGGTGCTGGCAAAATGGGAGGAGTATCCTGACAAGATCCAATACTGACCACTACAGATGACGAAGCTTAACAGAGCGTTCTTCATGGATGATGCGGTGACGGTGGCTCAGATGCTTCCGGGAATGGATATTGTCATAGCCTCGGGTGAAAAGTCCGGGCGGCATATGATAACGGAGACAGAAGCTTACCTTGGTGCTGACGACAGGGCCTGTCATGCCAGCAAGGGGAGGACAGTAAGGACGGAGCCGATGTACCTCATGGGCGGGCATCTCTATCTCTATTTTGTCTATGGCATGCACTGGATGATGAATGTGGTTACCGGTCCGGCAGATAATCCCCAGGCAGTACTGATAAGGGGTGTGACTGCCTTCAGCGGACCGGGGCGGGTGACCAGGGGACTGGGAGTTGACGGATCATTCAACCGTGAAGACCTGGCAGCGTCACAGAGGATATGGATTGAAGACAGAGGCATGCAACCGGAGCTGACAGCCGGCCCCAGGGTGGGTATTAACTATGCAGGTGAGCCATGGGTAAGCAAACCGTGGCGCTTTATGATAGTGAACAAATAACCGAAAAGAGATGATTAAAGGATTCCGGATGTGGAACAACATAACAGGATGGGCGGTCTTTGCCGTCTCGCTTCTGGTGTATCTTCTTACGATTGAACCGACGGTGAGCTTCTGGGACTGCGGTGAATTCATACTCTGTTCCTACCGTCTTGAGGTGGGGCACCCTCCCGGCGCTCCTCTCTTTCTTCTGCTGGGCCGGTTCTTTACACTCTTTGCGGGCGGTGACACCTCAAAGGTGGCAATGATGGTAAATATCATGTCCGCCTTCGCCAGCGCCTTTACCATCCTGTTCCTTTTCTGGACGGTGACAAGGCTTGTCAGGCTTGCTACGGGTGACAGCCTGGCTGTTACCGGGGGCAAGGCAGTGGCTATCCTTGCATCAGGCACCCTGGGCGCTCTTGCCTACGCATTTTCTGACACATTCTGGTTCTCAGCCGTGGAGGGGGAGGTGTACGCCACCAGCTCTCTCTTCACCGCCTCCGTCTTCTGGGCCATGCTAAGGTGGTATGATGAGGCCGACAGTCCCTATGCAAACAGGTGGATAGTTCTCATATTCTACCTGATGGGACTCTCAATAGGAGTGCATCTTCTGAACCTGCTTACACTACCGGTACTCGTTCTCCTGTGGTACTTCCGAAAATACCAGGTTACAGGCAGGGGAGTGGTATATGCAGTGATCCTGAGCTTTCTCATGCTGGGAGTCCTCAACTTCCTCTTCATTCCGGGCGTAGCCAAGGTGGCGGGATGGTTTGAGCTCTTCTTCGTGAACACCGTTGGCCTGCCTTACAACTCGGGGATGTATATATACCTGCTGCTCCTTGTCGGCCTCATCGTCTTCGGTATATGGTATTCGCTAAAAAAGAACAAGGTCGTTCTTAACTGGGTGCTGACGGTGGTGGCGGTGCTGATGCTGGGTTACTCATCATTTGCCCTTATCATTATCAGGGCCAATGCTCATCCGCCCATGAATCAGAATGACCCTTCTGACGTATTCTCTTTCATCTATTATATCAACCGCACGCAGTACGGCCGCGCACCTCTTCTCTACGGGCATTACTACTCAGCACCCGTCACGGGAGTCAAAAAAAATATAGGAAGCTATAACAGGAAGGATGGCAAATATGTGCCGTACTACCTTAACGATTACGAATACGACAAGCGCTTCATGACAATCTTCCCCAGGATGTACAGCACCGATCCCGAGCACATCCGCCAGTATGAATACTGGGGCAAGGTAGAGGGAAGGAAGGTGGCCGTAAGGTCAGGAGGCGGAAGTGAACAGGTAACCCTGCCGTCATTCGGACAGAACCTGCGCTTCTTCTTCAGGTACCAGGTGGGAGTGATGTATGGCAGGTATTTCATGTGGAACTTTGCCGGCCGGCAGAATGACGTGCAGGGAAACGGTAACGTCATGGACGGCAACTGGGTCTCGGGGATCCCCTTTATTGACAACGCCCGGCTGGGCGATCAGTCGCTGCTTCCGGACGAGAACCTGAACAACCCTGCACGCAACAGGTATTATCTTCTGCCCCTCCTGGCGGGCCTGGCCGGCATCTTCTGGCAGTACCGCCGTGACAAAAAGGGCCTGTCGCTTGTCGTGCTCCTGTTCATCATGACCGGTCTGGCCATTTTGACCTACCTGAATCAGAACCCCAGCCAGCCGAGGGAGCGCGATTATGCCTATGCCGGTTCCTTCTATGCCTTCACAATATGGATCGGCATGGGAGTCATGATGCTTTATGACCTCCTCCGTAAGTTCATGAAGGAGTACCCTGCGGCGGTCGCGCCGGCGGTGGTACTTATGGCAGCCATCCCCCTGCTGATGCTGCTTCAGAACTATGATGATCATGACAGGTCTGACAGGTACACTGCAAGGGATATAGCGTCAAATTATCTCGCATCTGTTGATGAGAATGCCATTCTGCTGACGTACGGCGACAATGATTCCTTCCCCCTCTGGTATATACAGGATGTGGAGGGTTTCCGGACAGATGTGCGCGTAGCTAACCTCAGCTACCTCCAGAGTGGATTTTACATTGAGACGATGAGCCGCAAGGCATTTGAATCTGATCCTCTGCCCTTCACTCTCCCGTATGGCAAATACGAAGAGGGTGAACGCGTGCAGTTGCCCGTTGAGGACCTGATAAAGGAGCCCACCCCCATCAGAAAGGTAATGGAGTTTGCCGGTTCGGATGATCCCAAGGCCAAGATCGATCTTTCGGGCAGGGGCGACTTCTTCAATTTTATCCCTGTGAGGGATTTTATTATTGACGTTGACTCAGCACATGTAATTGCCACGGGTGCCGTGCGGCCCTACCATGCTGACCGCATCATCAGTCCGATGATCTGGCGCTTCAAGGGATCGATGGCAATCAAGGATGACCTGGCAGTGATGGATGTCATGGCAGGCAACAACTGGGAGCGTCCGCTCTACTACGCTGTAACCGTTCCCTCTTCCACCTATATTGGCCTCGAGGATTATTTCCTGCTTGAGGGAATGGCATACAGGGTCAGTCCTGTCACTATTGACCCGCCGGCAGTTGGAGAGACCGGCATGGTCGATACGGAGGAGATGTATGAAAATATGATGAACCGGTTCAGGTGGGGCAATGCCGGGGAGCCCCATGTGTACCTTGATGAGAACAACCGGAGGCTCATGGACGTCTTCAGGCGCCAGTTCGCCAGGCTCTCAAAGGCGCTTATCATGGAGGGCGACACTGTCAGGGCGCTGGCAGCGGCTGAGAAAGGCATCAGCCTGGTGCCGCCTGAGAAGATGCCTTACGATTATTTCAGTATTGAGCTTGGTGAGGCCCTTGCTATGGCCGGAAGGAAGGAGGATGCGGAGAAGATGTTTACCGCCATTGTCGACAATGCGCTGGCCTCGCTGACCTTTATTACCTCCCTTCCTGATGACAAGACGTATGGTCTTGACTTTACCGTCTCCGTCTCACTGCAGGCCTTGCTTGATATCTACAGGAAGGCTTCGGCGTTCAGCATGAACGAACTGGCGACACGAGCTTCAGTGGAGCTGTCAAGATACTACGGTGAGGTCCCGCTTCGATGATCAGGAACTACGGCAGACCGTTTCCCGCGGGAGTGATCTACCCCGAAGCCGTTTACAGGATAAAGGGCACGGGAAAGAGACTCTTTCTAACCTTTGATGACGGTCCTGACCCTGTTTCAACCCCGTTGATACTTGACATACTCAGCGATCATGATGTGCATGCCACGTTCTTCTGTACAGGGAGCAAGGTTCTCGCCTCTCCGGGCCTCCTGGCCCGAATTGCGGCCGGAGGTCATGCCATAGGCAATCATGGCTTTGGACATCTCAACGGACTGAAGACACCCGTCAGGACTTACTGCGCGGACATATTCCGGGGACGGGACATCACCTGCAGCAACCTTTTCAGGCCACCCTACGGAAGACTGCGCGTCAGGCAGTACCGGATACTGGAGAGAAGCATGAGGATTGTCTTCTGGGATATTATGCCTTATGACTTCGACACAAAGATGTCTCCGGAGTCTTCCTTCAGAATACTTAAGCAGAGAATAAGACCGGGATCAGTTATTGTCCTTCACGATACACCCACGGCAAGTGCTCCGGTTTATCTTGGCAGGTTCATTGAAAGGGCTCTTGAGGAGGGCTGGTCTTTCGGGTCTCTTGATGATAATTCACTACACCCTTGAGTTATTTAAGTCTAAATGCTATTTTTGAAAGGGGAAACAAACTAAACAATGAATATTCTTATACTGGGATCGGGGGGACGCGAGCATGCCATCACGTGGAAGCTGTCACAGAGCGGCAGGCCGCTGAATCTATATGTTGCGCCAGGCAATCCCGGCACCGCTTCGTGCGGTATAAACCTTCCGATTGACCCTCTTGATTTCCAGGCTGTCAGATCAACAGTACTCACATACAACATAGGCATGGTGGTGGTAGGCCCTGAGGTCCCGCTTGCGGAGGGCATTGCAGATTTTATTGAGGATGACCCGGCCCTTGCGTCGGTGGCGGTGATAGGCCCGCGGCGCAGTGGAGCCATGCTTGAGGGAAGCAAGGATTTTGCCAAGGGATTCATGAAGCGGCACGGCATACCGACTGCTGCCTATGAGACGTTTACGGCGGGGAATATCGATGCTGCAGCGCGGTTCATGCGTACACTTGACCCGCCTTATGTCCTTAAGGCAGACGGGCTTGCAGCGGGGAAGGGTGTGCTTATCATCAGTGACTTCGACGAAGCGATGGAGGAGCTGAAGGCCATGCTTGGCGGCCGTTTTGGAACAGCCGGCAGCAGGGTGGTGATAGAACAGTACCTCAAGGGGATAGAGATGTCAGCATTCATTATCACTGACGGCATCTCTTACAAGATACTCCCTGAGGCTAAAGACTATAAACGCATAGGTGAAGGTGACACCGGAAAGAATACGGGCGGAATGGGAGCAGTATCCCCGGTGCCTTTCGCTACACCCGCTTTCACGGCAACGGTTGAGGAGAGAATCATCAAACCGACTGTGGAGGGTCTCAGGGCTGAGGGCATTGACTATCGCGGTTTCATATTCTTCGGACTGATGAATGTTGATGGCGAACCATATGTTATCGAGTATAATGCCCGTCTGGGTGATCCTGAGAGCGAGGTTATTCTTCCC
>JBHEOU010000071.1:7140-8515 GCA_046260645.1 Bacteroidales bacterium
CTCCTTGAGGGAGTGGCCAGGCGTGATCTTGACAGCCGCGCCATGGTGACCTCATCAGACACGGCCGTTACGGTGATGATGGTGGCGGGCGGTTACCCCGACAGTTACAATAAGGGGTTCCCGGTGACAGGAACTGACGGGGTCAAGGAAAGCACTCTGTTCCATGCCGGCACGAAAGTAGTCGACGGTCGCCTGGTGACATCGGGCGGGAGGGTGCTGGCGGTCACCTCGCGCGGGACCACAATGCAGGAGGCTCTCGATAAAAGTTACAGGAGTCTTTCCAGGATATATTTCGAAGGAATGAATTACAGGAGGGATATCGGTTTTGACCTGAAACCCGGGGAAAGATGATAAAGTTTTTCAGGGGATCAGGCATAGGCCCGGTGACCATGGTGACACTGGCAGCCCTGGCTCTGTGGGTGGGGTATTTCATCACCCCGCCCCTGATGGTGCAGCCTTCCGGTGATCAACCCATGCCGTTATGGGGACTTGTGACCCGGGCTCTGGAAGGCTTGCCGCTGCTTGCCGTCATCCTTTCATTTGCATTGATGCTGTTGGTGGCAATCGTCATGGTCAGGTTCAATACCTCGATTTTCTTTATCCCGCGCCGGACATATCTCCCGGCTCTGTTTTACATACTTTTTTTCGCGCTGTTTCCCGGAGAGATGGTTCTTAACCCGGCTCTCCCCGCTGCTCTCCTGATCCTTGCCGGCCTATGGAGAATGGTCTCGGCATACCGTGTCAACGGCATGGCATTTAATTTTTTCGACGCCGCGCTGCTCATCTCCTCGGCCGGAATGTTCTACGCCGGCTCGGTGTGGATGATTATTCTTGTGATAATCGGTGCCCTTATATTCCGGAGTCCCGACCTCCGGGAACTGACAATTACCGTTGCCGGCGCTATACTGCCATGGTTAGTGCTTTATGCTGTGTGGTTTGTGACGGGAGGGGATCTGACAGACCTGACAGATATCATAAGTCACAATCTCTTTGACGATCAGACATCTGACTTCCGGTCCCGCACACTTGTGATCCTCCTTGTGATTACAGGGTTGAACCTCATCCCCGCACTCTTATCGCTTCTGAGGGAGAAACCGACCTATAAGATAAGATCGCGGAAGACCTTTGAGCTCTTTATCTGGATGATTTTTTTGTGTGCTGTTGCCTATATTTTAGTACCGGCTGTCTCACTCGAGATCATCGCCGTTGCGGCAATTCCCCTGGCATTCATAATGGCAAATTTTATTGCCTTCACCCGTCGGCTGATAGCGGCTGAGATCCTTTTCTGGATGATGGTGATTATGCTGTTGGTATCGCGTCTGTGGCCATGATGATCATTTGATCATGCATGTGGCCCGAATAGATCGATCATGCG
>JBHEOU010000072.1:0-8509 GCA_046260645.1 Bacteroidales bacterium
ACTACGATTATCTCGTCAATCAGCTCCATATCGGAAGCCATAACGATATCATATGTGGCGCTCTCTGTCACCACAATCTCCCGCGTCTTCATCCCAACAAAGGAGAAGACAATGGTTGAGTTTACAGGTACATTGTCAAAACTGTAGTACCCGTTGATGTCAGTCAGGATCCCGGTTGTCGTGCCCTTCACGAAAACACTCACTGCGGGAACAGGCTGACCGTCGTCAGCTGACGTTACAACCCCTTTAATCTGCAGCCCCTGAGCGCTGAGAGCCAGCGAGCTTGCAATGAATAAAAGGGTCAGAATTGTCTGTTTCATAGATTTTGTTTAGAGGTTAGATTGGTTTAGTTGCTTCAACAGGCGTGTCAAAGACTGCCTGTTAAGAAAGGCTAAATATAAGGATCCCATATGAAATCGCAACATTTTAATACTACATCAAAATTACTACAATTATATTTAATAACTACCACAATAATTTTTATTGATTTAAATCAATCTATTGATATAGTTGATATTAATCAATTGACAAAACAATCTGACAGATACATCGGAATAAATATAAGGCACTACAGGGTCCGGTTTCTTACATCCCGAGCAGCAGGGCAGTAAGGTTAATATCCCCTGTAATATCCTCACACAGGAGACCAAATGCACCCTGTGCGGTGATTGCATTAATGCTTGCAGGGACGCATCATTTTTTTTATTTCACCGGCATGCAACCCGGTGATGTCAGAAAATTATACATAACGTTAACTGTAATCATCTATTCAATGGTTCTGGCACTGGCAAGAATCTGAATTAAACATCACGCAGATACCAGTTATTTTTAATTTTAGGTATATTTGCCCGCTAAGGTTTTATTGAATGATTTAACCTAATAGATTATTATTTAAGATGGGCAAAGTTTTAAACAACAGAATTCCGCATGAATTTTTCGTGACACAGGGCTCGGGATGCGGCGAATACGCTATACATCCCGGATCTTACCACATGGCACTCCATGATGCAGGCATTGCAGAGTACAATATTATGAATTACTCGTCAGTGCTGCCTGCCACAGCAAAGTTGATGACGCTTGATGAAGTTGACATGCCACCATACGGGTCAGAGCTCTGCACAATCATGGCCGTTGCCAACGGCTTTTACGGTGAGCATATTTCAGCGGGAATAATATTCGCGTGGATGTACACTGATGACACCTGTGAGCAGAAGGTCGGAGGCCTGGTATGTGAACTGTCAGGATACTTTGACATGGAAGCCCTCGAGGAGAGGCTCTATACCGTGCTTCATGACCTCCATGACAGAACCTTCGCCAGGTACTATCTGGGTGAACCTACAGTTATCAGGGAGTCGCTGACTATTGACAAGAGGTATGGAACAGCCCTTGTCGCCCTGTGCTTTGTGAGTTTCCTGTAACCCTCCGGAACGCCGGAAACCGGCGGGAGGGCAGATAATAAAACCGGACCAGAATCAGGATACTGTCATGAGCACACCTTGGAAACTGATCAGCTTCGTCACTCCTCCGGCCAGTTGGAGAATACCGGTCATTGTGATCCTCGGGGCGTTCACCGGTCTGTTCCTATTGTTGCTGAAGATCTCAAACGCCACATCATACATCTCTGATGACCCGCGGGTCTGCATCAACTGTCACATAATGACGCCCCAGTTTGCCACGTGGTCACACAGCGCCCACCGCGGCATCACTGACTGCAATGCATGTCATGTACCTCATGACAGCTTCATCAGAAAATACTACTTCAAGGCCAGCGATGGATTGCGCCATTCAACAATTTTTACCCTGCGGAAGGAGCCCCAGGCTATCTATATCAGGGAAGCAGGGAAGCAGGTAGTACAGGAAAACTGCCTCCGCTGCCATGCCTCCCTTTTCAGCGATGGCCCCGGTATGCCATACGAGGCTATGGCAGACAGACGTGATCGTCAATGTCTTGAATGTCATCGTTATACACCACATGACAGGGTGAACAGCATCTCATCAACCCGGTTCGCCATTACTCCGACTCTGAAAGACAAACTTTGAAGAAAAAATACCTGAACCTATGTCAATCAAGGAATTTATCTCAAGAAAACCATGGTACGGCTGGCTCCTCTTCCTGGCCACAGTCGCGGTAGTGTTCTTTCTCGGAATTCTCGCCTCATCCATTGTTGAAAGACGCAGCGAGGCGAAGTATGCATACCGGCCGCCCACCGACCTGCAGCCATTCGAGAGCGACAACAGCGTATGGGGAGAATTTTATCCACGCGAGTACAAATCATGGCTGATGACTGCTGATACATCGTTCCGCAGCAGGCATGCCGGAAGCAAACCGCTTGATCTGCTCGTCACCGATCCGGAGCTGGTCATTCTGTGGGCAGGTTACTCATTCTCTAAGGATTATTCGCAGGCAAGAGGTCACTACTGGGCTGTTGAAGATATAAGGAACACACTCCGTACGGGTGCACCAATGACCCATGAAGCTGGACCCCAGCCGGCAACCTGCTGGACATGCAAGAGTCCTGACGTGCCCCGGATGATCGACAAGATGGGCGCGGAGAGCTTCTATAAGGCCTCATGGGCCTCACTGGGTCCGGAGATAACAAACACGATTGGGTGTGGCGACTGCCATGATCCTGTAAATATGACCCTCACCATCACCCGTCTGGCGCTGAAGGAGGCTTTTGAAAGACAGGGCAGGAATATCAGTGACGCCGGCCATCAGGAGATGCGCAGCCTGGTTTGCGCACAGTGTCACGTTGAGTATTATTTCAGGGGAGAAGGAAAATACCTCACTTTCCCCTGGGACAAGGGAACCACAGCTGATGAAATTGCAGCCTATTATGACAGCTACGAATTTTCCGACTGGACACACGCTATAAGTAAGGCTCCGATGCTTAAAGCACAGCATCCTGATTATGAGCTGTTTAAAATGGGGATACACGGTCAGCGTGGTGTGGCATGCGCTGACTGCCACATGCCATATATTGCCGAGGGAGGCGTAAAGTACACGAGCCACCACGTGCAGAGCCCACTGAACATGATCTCGTCAACCTGTGCTGTGTGCCACAGGCAGAGCGAGGAGGAGGTCATGAACGATGTATATGAGAGACAGGATAAGGTGGCCGCATTGAGAAATAATCTTGAGGAAATTCTTGTGTCAGCCCATTATGAGGCAAAAGCGGCCTGGGATGCAGGAGCAGATGAATCAACCATGAAACCCGTACTGGGTCTCATCAGGCAGGCTCAGTGGAGGTGGGATTTCTGTGCAGCCAGCCACGGTGGCTCCTTCCACGCACCTCTCGAAATGGCCTCCGTGCTGAGCAATGGAATAATGAAGGCAATGGAAGCGAGAATTGAGCTTGCATCGATTCTTGCCGCCAAAGGAGTAGAGAAAGTAATGATGCCTGACCTCTCATCAAAGGGAGCTGCCCAGAAATCAATCGGTCTCGACATAGAAGCCCTGAAGAGGGAAAAAGAGGAGTTCATAAAACAAATCCTCCCCAAATGGGATAAGAGCACTGTCTGAAATAGTTATATTAGTAGTTCGAATTAACCAATTCCGGCATGAAACTAACATTCTACGGGGCTGCCCGCGAGGTGACAGGCAGCAAGTTCCTGGTCGAGACAGAACAAGGTAAAAACATCCTGCTTGACTGCGGTCAGTTCCAGGGAAAGGGACTGGAGACTATGGAGAAGAACAGGGCTATGCCCTTCTCCCCTGCCTCGATTGATCATATAATTCTTACCCACGCCCATATCGACCATTCGGGATTGATACCCTTTCTGCACCGTAATGGGTTCACAGGGTCAGTTATATGCACCAGTGCCACGCGTGATCTCTGTTCAATTATGCTGGCAGACTCCGGCAAGATACAGGAGCATGATACCTACACCTTTAATAAAAAGAGAGCAAAGAAAGGTCAGCCTCCGGTTGACCCTCTTTACACCCAGGAGGATGCCATCTCCTCATTGAAGCTCTTCATCTCCGTTGCCTATGACCGTAAGTTCAGGATTGATGAGCATACCACGGTCAGGTTCACCAACACAGGCCATATGCTTGGCAGCGGAGTTGTCAGCCTGGAGCTCAAAGAAAAGGAAGGTATCAAGAGGCTGGCCTACACAGGTGACATCGGCAGGCCTGTCAACAGGATTCTCAAGAGCCCCGAGCCATTTCCCCAGGCAGATTTCCTCATCACCGAATCAACCTATGGTGACCGTCTCCATCCGACCATGACGGAATCTGACGAAGAGCTCTTCAGGGTTGTGCACCGGACTTGCGTCGAAAAGAAAGGCAAGCTCATCATCCCCGCCTTCAGCGTTGGACGGACCCAGGAGATCGTTTACTCACTAAACACTCTCTATAATGCCAACCGCTTGCCCAGGGTTGACATTTATGTTGACAGCCCGCTGTCAGTCAACGCGACCAATATTTTCAGGATGCATCCCGACGGCTTTAATGAAAATGTGAGGGAGGTGATGCTCACCGACCCTGATCCCTTCGGGTTCAACACCCTTTTCTACATCACAGCGGTGGAACAATCGAAGCGTCTGAACGATATCAGGCATCCGGTGATCATAATCTCATCATCGGGCATGATGGAAGCCGGGCGCGTGAAGCATCACCTGGCAAACAACATAAGCAATCCCGCCAACACAGTACTTGCAGTAGGCTATAGTGCCCCATCCACGCTCGGTGCAAGACTCCTAAGGGGAGAAAAGATGGTATCAATACACGGCACCAAATACCAGGTGAATGCCGATATTGAGAGAATAGAATCATATTCCGGCCACGGTGATTACAGGGAGATGGGTGATTATCTCTCATGCCAGGACCCTGCAAGGCTAAAAAACACCTTCCTGGTGCACGGTGAATATGATACTCAGGTTAATTACCGTTCGTACCTGGAGAAAAGGGGAATCAGCAATATTGAGATCCCGGACTTTGGTAAATCTTTTACTTTATGATTTTTATGATATTTCCTTCACACTTGAATCGAAAGTCTATTTTTGCACAAAAATTCCTGAGATATGTTCATTTTAATGGTTGTACTCTTTTTGCTGGGTTACCTGGCAATTGCTCTCGAGCATCCTCTTAAGATTGAGAAGGCTGCCAGCGCTCTCCTACTGGGGTCCATTCTTTGGGCTCTTTATGCTCTCTTCAGTGAACAGGTTCTTGCTCTCGGCTTCTCCCCCTCGTGGGAGGAGTTAAAAATGATGGCGCAGCAGATCCTTCACGGCATTGTTCCCTCTATGAGTTCCGATCAGTTTGCCACCTCACCCTTTCGTGAGACTGTTGAGCTGGCAGGTCATTCAAACGCTTTTGTAAAAGAAGAACTGGCTCATCACCTGGTCGATATCGCCGAGATACTCTTCTTCCTCTTCGGCGCAATGACCATCGTCGAAGTCATTGACCAGCACCAGGGTTTCAGAGTGATTACCAACAGGATCAATACAAAAAGCAAGGTCAGACTGATCTGGGTGCTGGGTTTCAACACCTTCTTCATGTCAGCCGTTCTTGACAACCTGACTACAACCATTGTAATGATTGCCCTTCTCAGGAAACTTATTGCAGATAAACCCACACGGTGGCTCTTTGCCAGTATGATTGTTCTCGCCGCCAACGCCGGGGGCGCATGGTCTCCGATCGGAGACGTCACCACAATCATGCTCTGGATCGGAGGACAGGTAACCACGGTAAACATTATACTCAAGGTATTCCTGCCCAGCCTTGTAAACATGATCGTGCCCCTGGCCTTACTTTCATTCATGGTCTCCGGCGAGATCAGGAGGCCCGAGAAGCCTCTGCAGTCAAATGACATCACCACGCCGTTTGAGAGAGGCTTCATGCTTATCCTGGGTGTCTCCATGCTTTTGTTCGTTCCGGTCTTCAAGACTCTCACCCATCTGCCGCCTTATGTAGGCATGCTCTTCGGCCTTGGCGTACTGTGGCTGGTATCAGAGATAATGCACCGCAACAAGGAAGATGAAGTAAAGAAGAAACTGACTATCTACAACATTGTGAAGAAGGTAGACACTCCTACCATATTCTTCTTCCTGGGTATCCTCTCAGCCGTCGCCGCTCTTCAGAGTGCAGGGCACCTGAGCCTGCTTGCCGGATGGCTCGACGAGAAACTCGGCGACATCTACCTGATCAACCTGGCTATAGGAGCGATCTCAGCTGTGGTTGACAACGTTCCTCTCGTTGCCGGAGCAATGGGTATGTACGATGTGGTTACTCCTGACATGCTGCGTATGGCTGCCGACCCGGCCTATGCCAGCTTCTTCGTGCAGGACGGACTGTTCTGGGAGTTCCTTGCCTATTGCGCAGGTACCGGCGGAAGCATGCTTATCATAGGCTCGGCTGCCGGTGTGGCTGCCATGGGCCTTGAGAGGATTGATTTCATCTGGTATATGAAGAAGATATCATGGCTGGCGCTGGTCGGATACCTGGCCGGAGCAGCTGTTTACTGGGCGCAGGCGCAGATCCTCCATGGGTAGCATTCAGTTTATTTACAGCATTAAAAAAGAGAGGCCGGGAAATTCCGGCCTCTCTTTTTTAAATCATCATCCTAGTATCTCGGTTCACGATCCTTGTCGCGGAAGTCGCGGCGCGGTCTGAAAGGCTTCTTTTCTGCCTTGGGCTCAGATCTCTTAACGATAATCTGACTACCATCAAGCTCTGAGTTGTTTAGTTTTTCAATAGCTTCATAACCTGCACGGTCATCTGCCATCTCTACGAAACCATAACGCTTCGAAAAGCCGGTCTCACGGTCCATAATAACTTTTGCGGAGATCACCTCTCCGAATTTGCTGAAAAGTTCCTGAAGGTCTTCTGCTTTGGTTACAGAACTCAGCTTGGCTACAAAAATGTTCATCTGAAAATAAATTAAATGTTAATAAAAATATCAAAATCAGCAGGTTAGCCCTTTGCCGACAAAAGTCAGTATCTCAGACCTGCACTGCCAATCAATACAAAGGTATTTAATTTTTTTTAACATTTCCAAATTTATTTAAATATTTGAAAATGACGCAATGAGAGGGTGCCTGGCCGGTTTCTAAAGGTCTGCCGGTAAGACGTCAAGCCACTTCCCAAGTTTTGAAAAAACAAGCTCTTTCTGTTCGTCAGAAAGGTTTTTTATCCTTGTGCCATGAGACCCCTCAGGGGAGGGTCGAAAGCCTCTCAGCAAGGGGAATGGGATCATTTACGCATGAAGCCATCAAACCGGCGGCCACGGTGATGATAATAATTTTCCTCATTGGTCTGCAGTTAAATTCTGATTACCTGTCTGTTCTTTTTATCGGGAGCGTCTTTTCCCTGAGCCACTTCCGCTCATCAGCCCCCAGCCCGGGAGACAGTTCTGACCATACTCTCTCATGATAGTTGTTCAGCCAGTTTAGCTCCTTCTCATCAAGCAGGGATACTTCCACCAGAGATGAATCAATATGGCAGAGTGTCACGGTCTCAAATTTAAGGAATCTGCTGTGGTTCGTCTCACTGTCATCAACGCATAGTATAAGGTTTTCGGTCCGAAAGCCGTACCTTCCCTCCCTGTATATGGCAGGCTCGTCTGATGTGACCATTCCTGGTTCGAGCACTGTCTTCAGGTCTCCGTTGGCAGCCGAACCTATTGTCTGCGGGCCCTCGTGCACATTAAGGAAGCTGCCCACACCATGGCCTGTCCCGTGGCCGTAGTTCAGCCCGTGATCCCAGAGGGCCTTCCTGGCCAGTACCTCTATCTGATAACCCCTTGTGCCATATGGAAATTTAACCGTGGCAAGGCCTATGGTTCCTTTCAGAGCCAGGGTGAAGTCCCTCTTCATGTCACTATCAGGCTTGCCTACGGCAATCGTCCTTGTAGTGTCAGTCGTTCCACCGTAATACTGACCGCCGGAGTCAAGGAGAAAGATACCTGACGTGCCGAGCATTGCATCAGTTTCCGGTGACGGCACATAATGGGGAAGAGCCCCATGACCGTTCCAGGCAGCAATGGTGGCAAACGAAGGCCCGATACACCCTTCCTGCTCCAGCCTTAATGCCTCCAGTTTTGCCGAGGCTGACAGTTCAGTCACAGTGCCGCTGCCAATGTTCTTCTCAAGCCAGTAAAAGAAACTTGTAAGAGCCACGCCGTCACGGATCATCACCTCACGCAGATTCCTGATCTCGGTCTCATTCTTTATTGCCTTGAGCCGGGTGGGTATGCTCACCTCCCCGGTGACCCTGGCGCCCCCGGGCAGTGCCCTGTAAAGCGCTGCAGAGGTTGTTGCAGGGTTAAGCAAAATGGAGCATTTCTTTGGCAGAGAGTTGAGAACCGGCCCGGTCATGTCATAAGGCAGCAGTACCACACCGTCATTATCCAGCTCTCCTTTCATGACGGCAGGTATCTTCTCCTCACTGGCAAACAGCAGCACCTGCCGGGCACTGACAATGGCAAATGAAAGGAGAAGCGGACTGTATGTTACGTCGGCCCCCCGGATATTGAGTAGCCACATTATGTCATCACATGATGTGAGC
>JBHEOU010000073.1:0-8497 GCA_046260645.1 Bacteroidales bacterium
GGCTGCCACCTATACCATAAGCGACATAAGGCCCGAATCCGATCAAAATATGGCCATCGGCAAATGCAGGTCTGAAAATCAGGTTGAGAGGCAGCTCGATATACCCGATCCGGGTGGTGGTGTTTAATTCACTGGAGGTCGATTTAGCCGGTCTGAAAAAGTCGTTTTTTGACCCCTTGCATGAATAGAGCAACCCGGTCTGAAAAAAGAAGTCAGTTGCTATTGGCACGTTAGCCTTTACTCCGGCATGAAAGCCAACAATAAGGCCGTTTTCCAGCTTATCTCCGTTAGAGTCTTTCCCGGTCATGTTCTGAAAGTTGGGCCCCGCGACAACGCCAAAACTCACCTGTGCCTGTAGTGCGGCAACGGATAACATTACTACTGCAATTACTGTAAATAATTTTGTCTTCATGGTTAAACTATTTGGTTAATACTATAGGCTCCATATATTATTCACTTTATCCCGGCTTCAGCCTCAGCATCAGCAATCATCTTTTCGTTTGCGGTGATAAGGATTTAATCTCCGGGTCATTTCTTTATCGCCCTGTTAAGAATTCCCATCACGCCGCGGATGAATGTGGCAGAGGTGAGCACCTTCACCACCGGGTGGGTGGCTGTCCTGCGGCGGGTGGTGGTCCGGCGTCCTCTCCCTGAAGCAGGCTCCCTCCCTCTTGCTTTTCGCTCCTCCGCTTCGCTCCTCTTCATCTCGGCTGACTTGATCTTTCTCTCAAGCATCTCTGCCGCACTCTCCGGGTCAACCACCCGCGAGTACCTTGTCACCAGCTGCGACGACCTGTTGATGGCATATATCTCCTCACCGGTAAGGATATCCATCCTGCTCATCGGGGCGCGCACCATCATGGCCGCCAGAGGCGTAGGAATACCCTTTTCATTCAGGGCTGTGACAAGCGCCTCACCGGTTCCGAGTGAGGTAAGCGCAGTCTGCGTATCATACCATGTTGATATAGGAAAGTTCTCCGCGGTGAGCCTGATATCCTTCCTGTCGTTCGCAGTGAAGGCCCTGAGGGCATGCTGCACCTTGAGGCCAAGCTGTGCAAGCACCGACGACGGTACATCCATCGGGTTCTGGGTGATGAAATATACTCCCACCCCCTTAGAGCGGATGAGCTTGACAATTGTTTCTATCTGTTCGAGCAGCGTCTTGCTAGCCTGACTGAAGATGAGGTGTGCCTCATCAATGAAGACCACCAGCTCCGGCTTCGGCTGGTCACCCTTCTCAGGCATCGTGTTGTAGACCTCCGCCAGCAGCGACAGCATGAAGGTGGAGAAGAGCTTGGGCTTATCCTGTATGTCAGTCAGACGTATGATGTTTATGTACCCGTTCCCGTTGTTGTCCCTGCGCATAAGATCCATGACGTCAAACGACTCCTCGCCGAAGAAACGCTCCGCCCCCTGCTGTTCCAGTTCTATAATCTTGCGCAGGATGACGCCCGTTGATGCCGGAGACATCGCCCCGTACTCGCTTTCAAGCTCGGCCTTTCCTTCACCCTGAAGATACTGTATCACTTTCCTGATGTCTTTCAGGTCAATCAGCCCAAGCTTATTGTCATCACAGTACTTGAAGATGATTGATATAATTCCTGACTGGGTATCGTTGAGGTCGAGTATACGCGAGAACAGTACGGGCCCGAACTCGGATACTGTCGCCCGCAGCCTCACCCCGTCCTGCTCGGATATGGTCAGAAGCTCCACGGGAAAGCCCATGGTTGAATAAGGAAGATTGATCTTCGTGTGCCTGTCCTTAATGAACGCATTCTCCATACCCGGTTTTGCCACGCCGCTGAGGTCGCCCTTGACGTCCATCACCAGCGACGGGATTCCCTTGAGCGAAAGCTGCTCGGAGAGCACCTGCAGGGTCTTTGTCTTGCCTGTTCCCGTTGCTCCGGCAATAAGCCCGTGGCGGTTCATCGTCTTCAGCGGGATCTTTATGTGGGCATCCGCCACCGGCATACCATCCAGCATCGCTCCCCCGAGGATAATGAAATCACCCTTGCAGGTATAACCCTCGCTAATGTGGCTGAAAAAATCATCTTTCCTGCTCATATACTTTTTTTATATGTGAAAGCCGCTGGGACAGATACCCCAACGGCTTCCTAAATTAGTATATTTTTTTGATTATTTTGAATCAAGCACCTCTTTTACCCTGGCGGCCAGTGCCTCGCCACGCAGGTTGTGGCCGACGATCACTCCGTCACAGTCAAGCAGGAAGCTTGCCGGGATCGAATTGACGGCATATTGTTTTGCCGGTGCGCAGTCCCAGTACTTGAGGTCAGACACATGGGTCCATGTCAGCTTATCATCCGCAATTGCCTTCACCCAGTCTTCCTTGCTGCGGTCAAGTGACACGCCGAAGACATCAAATCCCTTTTTGTTATACTCCTTCCATATCTTTACAATGTTCGGATTCTCCTGACGGCAGGGCGGGCACCATGCAGCCCAGAAATCAACCAGAAGAAGCTTCGTGTCGCCTCCCAGCTTTGAGTAGAGTGACACGGGATTGCCATCGACGTCATTGAGGGTGAAATCCGGAGCCTTCTGACCCACGGAAACAGACTTGAGCTGTGAAACCCTCTCCTTCATATTGACTACAAGCTGAACCTTGTTGAGCGAGGTGTCGAGCTTTCCCAGCAGGGCCTCCATCTCATCAGCCTCAAGCCCGTACGAAAGTTCGTTCAGAACCACCGGAGCCACATAAGATGATGGGTTGTTTATTATAAAATTCTTCTTGATCTCACTCTGTGTGGCGTCAAGCGCCTCAAGCTCCTTCTCTGTCTCAGATGCCAGTGCTTCATTGCCTGCCATACGGGCCTCACGGTAACGGTCATATATCTTTGCCATCTCGCTGTTCGATTCGTCTAATGCGGCCTTATAGGTATCAAACTCGGCCTGTGTCTTTGACCCTGAGACAGATGCCAGATGAAGCGAATCAGCGTGGCCGTGGATGGTTATGTCAGAGTTCTCAAGATAGAAGTTCATTCCGCCACGCTTGCCTTTGATGGCAAGGTTCACCATCTGCGGATAATCAATGACACCTGTCATTTCAAATGTGCCGTTTGCAAGTGCAACGGAGTCAATCACTTCATAGCCACCGGGTATACGTTTCTGCAGAATCATCATGGCATCTTCGATGCCTCCAATGGTCCCCGCTATTCTGAATTTCGGTTCCCTGGCGCATGATGCAGCTACGGCCAGTACAAGAAATAGGATTACTGCTTTTTTCATTCTGAGGAGTTTTATTTATAGGTAAAAACTTCAATTTTTCGAAGGTTCAAAGATAGGAATATTTGGTTACCGGCAGTTGCTGCTGAAATATTTGTCGAGCATGATTGATGCAGGTTTATAAGAGGTTGTCTCTCCCTCGCGAAGGCGTTTCTCGAGCTCAGGTAAAAGGGCCAGTACCTGTGGGTGATTATAAAATGAAAACTTCAATGTGTCAATGATTGTTTCGTGCATACGCGTGACGGCCTGTTCCCTCCTTCTCTCCCAGAACCATCCGTTGCTCTTGGTGACACTCACATAATCGCGTATCGTCTCCCACACATCAGAGATTCCTGTTTTCTCAAGTGAGGAACAGGTCATTACCCGCGGGCTCCATTTCGAATGCGAAAGAGGGAACAGGTGCAGGGCATTCTTGTATTCCACCCTGGCCATCTCCGCCTTCTGCACATTGCTTCCGTCGGCTTTTGTGATGACTATGGTGTCTGCCATCTCCATTATTCCTCGTTTTATCCCCTGCAGTTCATCACCGGCTCCGGCGAGCATCAGCACCAGGAAGAAATCGACCATGGAATGAGCTGCCGTTTCTGACTGCCCCACCCCTACCGTCTCCACGAGTATGGTATCAAAGCCTGCCGCTTCGCAGAGGATTATTGATTCCCGGGTCTTGCGCGCCACCCCTCCCAGTGTACCGGCAGAGGGTGAAGGACGGATAAAGGCATCGGGGTCAGTACTCAGTTGGTCCATCCGGGTCTTGTCGCCCATGATGCTACCCCTGCTCTGCTGGCTGCTGGGGTCAATCGCCAGAACGGCAAGCCGCCGCCCGTAATAACGTGTAAGTAAAGTGCCGAAGGTGTCAATGAAGGTGCTCTTGCCTGCACCAGGGACCCCCGTGATGCCTAACCTGACTGATCGCGAGCTGGAGGGTAGACAACGCTCTACAACAGCCTGCGCAAGGTCATAATGTTCCGGGAGGGAGCTCTCAATAAGCGTAATTGCCTGACTGAGGATCGTACGGTCTCCCCGCAGTATCCCATCCGCATAATCGTCTGCAGTCAGTTTCTTCCGCCTGTTCTTTTTCAGACGGTTGAGCATGTCCGGGTTAATGCTCGGAGGCGGTGCAACACCCTTCTGTACCGAAAGGGCTCCGGCCGGTGGTTTTTCCTTGCTCATTATGTTCCTGCCCCCGGAGATGATCCTTACTTTGACGCACCCTCTGGAACCAGAACCGCACCCTTGATCATCAGCATGACCTCCGAGTTCTTCGGGTCATTGGTATAAACGAATATGTTCTTGTAGATCTGACCTTTGTAGCCTCCTGAATTGAATTTTGCCTTTATCGAGCTCTTAGCTCCCGGCTTGATGACATTCTCGGTGGGCATGAGTGCGGTACACCCGCATCCTGACTTGACATGCCGGATCACCAGGTCACTCTTGCCCTCATTTGTGAAGACAAACTCAACGTCCGCCGAAGAATTCTGCTTTACTGTGCCGAAGTTAACCGTATTGGACTCCAGCTTGAAGACTGGCGCACTGGCAAGCTCCTGGCTCGAAAGCCCCGAGAAATCCTCAACAAGGTTGGCCGATACATATAGGTAAATGTTCGGCATAGGCTTACCGTTCACCTTGAGGCGTACCAGGTCATTTACATTGCCCCAGGCACTGCTGTTGAGCTTAGCATCATAGGTGCCCTCTATCAGTCCTTTCTCTCCGGGCTTGATGGTGGCAGGACTGACCTTCAGTGACAGATGGGCCGGCAGACTCTCAAATTCAATGGTGGCAGGCTCTTTTGATGTGTTGACCACAGGCATCACCCTTATCTTTTTCTCGGTCTTTTTCGTTGTAGTGAAGGCCAGGTGGTTTGACTCAAACCTCACAGGTCCCACGGCAAAAGTGTAGAGCTCCTCAACGGTCTTCTCACGCGGAGCTACCAGCCCCTCAATAATGAGTACCGTAACTGCCGGCTTGGCATTTGAATATACAGAGATGCTCTTGGCAAAACGACTGTTATAACCGCGGGGGTCGAAGACTGCGGTGACAAATCCCTTGCCTCCTGGAGGAATGGGTGATTTCGTATAGTCGGAAGCCGTGCATCCGCACGAAGGTTGTACCCTGGTTAAAACAAGAACCGAATCACCGGTGTTGGTGAAGTTGAAGACAGCCTCCTGCTTGCCGGCTGCCTCCTTAATGGTTCCGTAATTATGACGGGTGCTGGTAAAATTCAGCTTCGGCTGCGCCGCCAGGCCGGCAACCATAAGTGAAAACATCAATACTGTTAAGATTCTTTTCATCATAATATAATTTTGATTAAAGGTATCATAGCCTGTCCCGATTTATCGGGAGAACTCTTGTAAATTAAATTTATTCGTGTTTGTGATTGTGATCAATCTTGTGGGTTTCATATTTATCATATTTTTCTTCCTGTGTAGCAGAATAAACAATAAATTCTTCAAACAGTTTACAAAAATCAGGCCGGACAAACCTTAAATACTCCAGACAGCTAACAAAAATCAGGCCTTGTAAACGGCAAAAGCTCTAATCAGATAACAAAGATCAGGCCGCATATATTGCATCATTTAAAGCATCAAAATTAATAAAAATCGATAAGCCTCTGTTTTTTTAATGCTTTATCCATTAGTTTTGTCTCACGGATCCACTCATTTGGAACAGATTTTGCTCGAACCAGTGAGAGCGTTCTGCTTTTGCTTATGAGAAGAAAAAAACTCTTCATACCGCTTTTGGCGATTCTCTGTTTATTGACGGCAACGCCGGCATCAGGCCAGTTCTATAACGGCATGCAGATGACCTTCGGCAAGAACCGGATTCAGCATAAGGATTTCTACTGGACCTATTTCAGGTTTGACGACATAGACTGCTACTATAACGAGTACGGTCGCCAGGTAGCTGAGTACGCCTCTAAAGTGGCGCATGAAAAACTCAATGAGATTGAGGATTATTTTGACTATACCCTTGACAAGCGTCTGATACTGATTGTTTACAACAAGCAGAACGACTTCCGGCAGAGCAACGTAGGATTGATATCCACAGAGGATGACTACAATGTGGGGGGCTACAGTAAGGTCATCAAAAACAAGGTCATGCTCTGGTTCAACGGTGACAGGGAGGAGTTCAGCAAGCTTATAGCATCAGCCATTGCCGAAGTGGTAGTCTATGAGATGCTTTACAATGCCGATATGCGTGACAGGGTAACCAGCAACTCCCGGATACATATCCCTGACTGGTACATCAAGGGGCTTATCAACTATGTCGCCTTCGGGTGGGACAGCGAGACTGACAACCGGGTCAGGGACGGCTTTGAGAACGGCAGGTACAGGAACCTTGACAACCTGGAATATGAAGAGGCAGTCTACGCCGGTCACTCATTCTGGAAATTCATCGGTGAAACTTACGGTGATGCCATCATACCGAACATCATATACCTCTCCAAAATTTACAAAAACATAGAGGATGGGTTCCTTTACGGGCTGGGGAAAAGCATCAAGGACACCTACCGTGACTGGAAGATCTACTATGATAATTATTACGCGGTGAAACCGGGAGAAGATTACAGCATGCCCCGTGAGATAAAAAAATCAAAAAACCATGAACGTTTCACCGAAGTGAAAGTCAGTCCTGATGGCCGCTATGTGGCATGGGTATCGAATGACTGGGGCAAACGGAAGATCTTGCTCTATGACACGTCCGACGGAAAAGCTAAGAAGATATTTACGGTCGAACCCAAATTTGAACAGACGGTTGACCACACCTATCCCGTCCTGACATGGCACCCCGGAGGACAGATACTGACATTCGCCAGCGAGGAGAAGGGCGGTGTTGAGCTCTATTTCTACAGGCTTGACCAGAAGAAGTTTGAACAACGTACCATGCCTTTCTTTGAAAAGGTCCTTTCACTTTCATATTCACCCGACGGAACAAGGCTGTTGGTATCTGCCGTGATTAACGGGATGACGGATATCTTCATACATACCATCATCAGCGGTACCAATGAGCGGATAACCTTTGACGCGGCTGATGACCTCAACCCTTCCTTCATCAGAGGGAATGATGAGACTATGATATTTTCGTCGAACAGGCTGAATGATACACTCAGCAACAGGGCTGACCCCCAGGAGCGCCTCGGGCTGACCTTTAACCTGTTCACATATGACCTGCGGGCACGTAACGGTCTGCTGATACGGCTTGACGAGGGCACCCTGCATGACTACCTGAACCCTATTGGTGCAACGGCGTCCTCAACCGGATTCCTGGGCAACGGTAACGGTATCGTGAACTATTACAATGCAACTGTTGACAGCGCTATCGCCTTTATCGACACCACCCTGCATTACAGCTACTTTATCAATTCCCGCCAGGCCACCAATTTCCCGAGGAACCTGGAAGCCTTTGACAGAAAGGGCGGACAGGATGCTGCCGTAATATATGACAATGGGCGGTACAGGCTTCTTACCGGATCAACCGCAGAGGCACCTGCCGTCAGAAACGAGGATATCAAGACAACGCAATGGCGTGCCGAAGAGACGGCCATGTTGCAGGCGGCTGACAGTATCAACCAGCTCAGAGACTGGCTCCTGGCAGAACGCGCAAGGATGAATGACACACTTCAGAAGCCACTCTACGAATATTACGCCACCAATGAGCCAATAGACTTCCGTAATTATGTCTTTGAAAAGGAGAAGGAAAATTTCTATGAACTGCAGTGGCGAAAGGATTATATGGATATCGATCTCGATACCTCCCGCATGAAAATGCCTGACGCCCTTGTCTACAGGCCGGTATTCTACAATAATTACTCTGCCACCCAGATAGACTTCAACTTTCTGAACAATACCTACCAGGCTTACAACGGGGGAGCTCCCTACTTCAACCCCGGACTGAACATGCTGTTCAAGATAGGTACGCTTGATCTCTTTGAGGATTCAGATTCTCCGGCAACTTTGACAGCAATGAATATCTTGTCAGCCTGGAGGCCCTGAGGGGCAAGTTTGACAAACAGGTCATCTTCCATAAACAGTCGTTCGACAGTTACAATGACTCCAGCTACTATAAGATAAATAGTTATACCAGCTACCTGTCGCTCCGGAAGCCTCTCAGCGCCGTCCTGTCACTTAAAGGGACCCTTACCTACAGGTATGACAATTATGTTATCCAGTCAACTGACCAGTCCACTTTGATGGCTCCATCATTTGACCGGCACTGGGCCGGAGTCAAGGCTGAGGTGATCTATGACAACACCCGGAAG
>JBHEOU010000074.1:0-8482 GCA_046260645.1 Bacteroidales bacterium
CGGCAGCCAGAATAATAACCAATATAATTAACGCCCTGCCTCTCATCTTTTCCCTGAATGTCCGAAACCACCGGCTCCCCTGCCGGTACTGTTTATTTCCTCCGTTTCAATCATCTCCGCCTTCTCGTGCCGCGATATAATCATCTGGGCAATACGGTCGCCGTCATTGATGGTAAAATCATTTGCGGACAGATTTATAAGTATCACTCCCACTTCGCCACGATAATCCGCATCAATGGTCCCCGGTGAATTCAATACTGTAATGCCGTGTTTAACGGCAAGCCCGCTTCGTGGCCTGACCTGTGCTTCAAAGCCTGTGGGCAGCTCCATGAAAAGACCTGTAGGAATAAGTTTTCTTTCGAGCGGTTTAAGGGTAACCGGTTCGCCTGTGAAAGCTCTCAGGTCCATTCCGGCAGAATGCTCCGTCTCATAGGCGGGAAGCTTATGCGGTGATCTGTTTACTATTCTGATCTTCATTATCCTTTCTTAAACATTAACGTAAAGAATTGGTCTTTGATCTCTGCCACCGCAAAGAAAATCATAAGCAGCACAGTGTCAACCACAATGTTTACAATTTTATTCTCCCCTGCTACGAGACCTGATACAACCAGGAGGCCCACCGCCAGTGCGATATACAGCAATATCTTTCCGGTCTCATACTTCACCGGGTAAAACTTTTGTCCGACAAAGTATGATACCAGTACCATCGACAGGTAGCATGCCACATGGGCCCATGCTGCGGCGATATATCCGTAAACAGGTACGAATACCAGGTTCACAATAACCGTTACCACTGCCCCTATTATGGTGATCCAGGCTCCATAGATGGTCTTGTCATCCACCTTGTACCAGATGCTCTGATTTATGAAGATGCCCAGCAGCAGATAGGCCATGCTGATTATCGGTACCACTATGAGTGATTCCCGGAAGACAGGTCCTATGATTATCTGCAGCGCTTCGATATAAAGGTTTATCACCAGGAAAAGTATCAATGCCGCTATGACAAAATATTTCATGGTGACCGCGTAGGTCTCTTTGGCATTGCTGGTGCCGGCCTTTTCAAAGAAGAAGGGTTCCGCCGCAAAACGGTACATCTGTATGAAGAGAGACATAAGCACTCCAACCTTAAAGCCCGCACCGTACAGTCCTACTATTGCGAGGCCCTCGTTACCCCCGATCAGCCGGCGAAGGAGGATCTTGTCAAGCACCTCATTGAGTGATCCGGCCATCCCCCCTATCAGGAGAGGCCAGCTGTAAGCCAGCATCTTTCCCAGCAGCTTCCGGTCGAAGACAGGGCGTATCTTCAGCATGAAGGGCAGGAGGCATATCAGCGTAAAGGCAGACCCTGCGAGGTTGGCCATAAATACATATCCTACCTGGAATTCAGGATCCCAGATCTTATGGATCCAGGTATTGCCTTTTGCTGCCATTTCCGGCGCTGCCTTCAGAAAGAAAAAGACTGTGACAACAATTACACCAACGTTTATGATCTTGAGGATGCTGAATGTAACAGGCCTGTGGTTGCTTCTCAGCCAGGCAAAGGGAATGGCCGAAAAGGCATCAATAGCCACTATCCATGTAAACATCCTGATATATTCGGGGTGCTTACCATAACCAAGGAAACCGGAGACGGGTTGAAGGAACAGGGATACTCCCACAATGAATAGGAGTGAGGTTGTGAAGAGGCTGATGATGGCCGTGCCGTAAACCTTTTCGGCCGGGGCTTTCTTACCGGCAAAACGGAAGTAGGTTGTCTCCATTCCGTAGGTCAGGATGACCAGCGCCAGAACCATCCAGGCATAGATCTCCGTGACAATGCCATACTGTGAGCGCCCGAAAATGTAGGTGTAGAAGGGCGTCAGCAGCGCATAGTTCAGGAAACGCGGAACAACGGTTCCGAAGCCATAAATGAAAGTCTGGCCCGCAAGCTTGCGTATATCGTTCATGCTTAACTCTTACTGCAAATATATATCTTTGTCATTCGTAAATAATAAGAAAATGAGGACTTCATTACGCATCTTACTGACACTGGCAGCCGCAATCATGATTTCGGGCTGCTCATCTGGCGAGAAGAAAGGCGTCCGCGCCGAGATCAAAACCACTGAAGGAGACATTGTAATCTCTCTTTCCGATCTGACTCCGCTGCACCGCGATAACTTCATCAAACTTGCCGAGAGCGGCTTTTATGACGGTGTGACCTTCCACCGCGTGATAAAGGAATTCATGATTCAGACAGGAGACGGTTCAACCAGGCAGGATACCGCCCTGATAAAGGATGATTTTACCATCGCGGCCGAGATCAATGACTCGCTATTTCATAAAAGAGGTGCCGTTGCCGCTGCACGCATGGGTGATGACGTGAACCCTGCCAGGAACTCTTCCGGCACACAGTTTTACATTGTCCAGGGAAAGGTTTATGATGACGAGACCCTTGCATCTACTATTCAGCGAATTGAATACAACCGAAGGCAGTACCTTTACAACAAGGCCCTTCTTGATCTGAAGAAGGAGGCACAGGACAGTGCAACTCTCGTTACCGATGACATAATTCAGCAAAATGCCATCATAAGGGCCTATGAAGCCATGGAGGACGAAGGTCCTTATGTGATACCGCAGGCACGCACTGATGCCTACAAAACCGTTGGAGGCACGCCATTCCTTGACGGTGCCTATACCGTATTCGGGCAGGTGCTTGAAGGCATGGAGATTGTTGATGCCATAGCGGCAACGGCTACTGATATGTCAGACAAGCCTGTGGAGGATATCAGGATTATAAAGGTAAAAATCATAAAATAACTCCCGCAAAAAGAGATGAAGGAGAGGATTGAAGAATTAAGGCAGGAGATTAATGATTTTGTGATCACTGACACTGGTGCGCTTGAGCAGTTCAGGATTGTCTACCTGAGCAAGAAAGGGCAGATCCCGACTCTCTTCGAGGGTTTCAGGAATGTTCCGCCAGAGGCAAAAAAGGAGACCGGCCAGTGGCTCAATGACCTGAAACAGTTTGCCACTGACAAGTACAATGAATTCAGGGATCGTCTTTCAATGGCCGAGACCGTTCATTCGGGTGTTGACCTTACAATGCCTGCGTATCCTCTCGGTGAGGGAACCCGCCATCCCATCTCCATTGTCCGCAATGAGATCATTGACATCTTCAGTCGTATTGGTTTCACCGTCTCCGAGGGGCCCGAGATAGAGGATGACAACCATGTCTTCACCATGCTCAACTTCCCGGGTGACCATCCGGCACGTGACATGCAGGACACATTTTACATAGAAAAGAGATCAGGTGCCGAATCTGATCCGCATGATGTTCTTCTCCGCACCCATACGTCGTCTGTGCAGGTCAGGGTGATGGAGACACAGAAGCCCCCCATAAGGACCATTTCTCCGGGAAGGGTCTTCCGCAACGAGGCTGTCTCAGCCCGTGCGCACTGCATCTTTCACCAGGTTGAAGGACTCTATATCGCGGAAAACGTATCCTTTGCCGATCTTAAGCAGACCCTCCTCTACTTTGCATCAGAGCTTTTCGGGGAGAATGTGAGCATCAGGCTCAGGCCCTCATTTTTCCCCTTCACAGAGCCTTCGGCAGAGATGGATATAAGCTGCAATATCTGTGGCGGAAAAGGATGCAATGTCTGCAAGGGTACGGGCTGGCTCGAACTGCTTGGATGCGGGATGGTTGACCCGAATGTCCTTGAGGCCTGCGGCATTGACCCGCTGAAATATACCGGCTATGCATTCGGCCTGGGCATTGAACGCGCTGCCATGCTGAAATACGGGGTCAATGACCTGCGGCTATATTTTGAAAATGACATCCGTTTCCTTAACCAGTTCCGTACCGAAATTTTATGATATTACTGAATTATTAGACACCTTTGTGCTTTCAACAGTCAGAGTTATGAAACTTGCATGAACAAGACCTCACAAAAGGATTTGATTATTGTGTTTCATGCAAGTTCCATTCGACCGATAAAATAAATATGCCAAACGAATGAAACAGCATGACTATACAATAGCATTCTGTGATAAATGCGCTTTTGAAAACAACGCCGTCTTTCGTTTCCTGACAAGGGATGAGACCGACAGGCTCAATTTTGAGAAGGACTTCCGGCGGTACAGGAGAGGAGACATTCTTTATCATGAGGGCAACCGCATCAGCGGTTTTTATTGTATTAACTCCGGCATTATCAAGGTATTCAAAACCGGTGTTGACGGTAAGGAACAGATCATCCGCTTTGCCCGCAAGGGAGAGATCATTGCATACAGATCGGTGCTCAGCAATGAGCCGGCATGCACCTCTGCCAAGGTTATAGAGGACTGCCAGGTCTGTTTCATTCCTTCTGAGATGCTGATACAGTTTGTCAAGACCAACCCGGCCTTTGCCTTTGAGGTGGTCAAGCTGACGTGTCATGAGCTGGCGGAAGCCAACTCCTATATCACTGACATTGCCCAGAAGACAGTCAGGGAAAGGGTTGCCGAGGTGCTTCTCAACCTCGTCAAGGACTTCGGCCTCGATGAGCAGAAGTATCTGCGCATCTCCCTTACAAGGGAGGAGCTGGCCAATATTGTGGGAACGGCCACTGAATCGGTCATACGTCTGCTCTCGGAGTTCAAGAGCGACAAGCTCATTGAGCTCAACGGCCGCAAGATCAGGATCATCGACCTGAAGGGGCTTGAAAAAACAAGTTCCTGATTACAGATCAGAACAGAGTATCCTCCCTGCCCCGCACGATTCCGAGGTGGCGGTATGCCGTCTCCGTGGCCTCGCGGCCCCTGGGTGTCCGCTTGATGTACCCTTCCTTTATAAGGAATGGCTCATAGACCTCCTCTATCGTGCCACTCTCTTCTCCTACTGCCGTCGCCACGTTGCTAAGCCCCACCGGTCCTCCCCTGAATTTCTCAATTATGGTCTTCAGTATCCGGTTATCCATCTCATCAAGGCCGTGCTTGTCTATGTTCAGCGCCTCAAGACTGTAACGTGTTATATCCAGGTCTATTGATCCGGAGCCCTTCACCTGGGCAAAATCGCGCACTCTCCTGAGTAGTGCATTGGCGATTCTGGGCGTGCCGCGGCTGCGTGAGGCTATCTCTTGCGCTGCAACATCATTGATGCTTATTTTAAGTATTGAGGCTGACCTTTTAACAATCCCTTTCAGAACGGGTGTGTCATAATATTCAAGATGGAATTTTATTCCGAATCGCGCCCGCAACGGGCTGGTAAGCAATCCTGACCGTGTAGTGGCTCCTATCAGTGTGAAGGGATTGAGCTTGAGCTGAACGGACCTGGCGCCCGGCCCCTTGTCTATCATTATGTCAATCTGATAGTCCTCCATGGCTGAATAGAGATACTCCTCAACTATGGGGCTCAGGCGGTGTATCTCGTCAATGAAAAGCACATCTCCCTCGTCAAGGCTGGTCAGAAGCCCGGCCAGGTCACCGGGCTTGTCAAGCACCGGTCCTGAGGTGATCTTCAGCTTCACCTTCAGTTCGTTGGATATGATTGCTGCAAGGGTAGTCTTACCAAGTCCGGGCGGACCGTGAAGCAGGACATGGTCAAGAGCCTCTCCGCGCTGAATGGCTGCGGTGACGAATACTTCCAGGTTGTCTGTGATGCGCTGTTGTCCCTTGAAATCGGAAAAGGAGAGAGGCCTCAGCTGTTTCTCCAGCTCCGCATCGCCTGCGAGGGTTATCTCCTTCCTCAGATTAAACTGCTGCTCACTCATGGCCCCCGATTATTTAATGCGTGTAACGCTGCTCTCCGGAAGTTTGACAGGGACTCCGTTGATGCTCGTCTCGATGTCATCGCGATAGGTGATGGTTAGTACAACCTCACCCATTTCATTATACTTTTTCCAGGTCCGGGTGCGTAAACCGTTCTTGTAATACCGGTCCTCCTTCGGCCTGCCGGTGTCATAATATACAGTATGCCTGCCTTCTGCGTTACCCTGTTTGAATTCTCCCTTGAATCTTAGTTTTCCGTTTGGATACCATGATCTCCAGAGACCATCACGCAGGCCAAGAAGGTAATTGCCCTCCTCGGTATTGTCTCCTGTTGTGATCTTCCATTCGCCGTTTCGCTCACCGTCAGCATATGTTCCACTGGCTATGATCTCTCCGGTACGTGTATATTCCGTATAAGCGCCGTCTCTTCTTCCCTGGAAGTAATCTTCTTCCCTGAGGAGTTCGCCGGTAGGGTAGTACCAGCGCCATGTGCCGTCAATGCGTCCGTTGAGGTATGACCCTGCCTGCTCAAGTTTTCCGTCCGGGTTATAAAACTTCCATGCTCCCGTACGCCTGCTGTCGGTGTATATTCCTTCTGCCGTCACTCCTCCTGCGGGGGAGTAATCCTTCCAGGGCCCTCTGCGGTCTCCCCCTTCATCAACAATCCCTTCAGATATAAGCACGCCGTTGTCATTGTAAATGCGCGCGTTCTTAACGGAGCCGTCAGTATTGAACTCACGGTGTATACCAACGGGAACCCCTTCCCTGAACGGGCCCGAATAGATCAGACGCCCCGAGTCGTCATACCTGTTTTCAATATCTATCTGGGCGCTGTTGTCAATATCCGTTCCCGTAACCTTGCCATTCTCGTAAAGAAGTGTGACCAGCAACTTTCCCCTTTCATCATACTCCTTGTAGTAGCCATGAAGCTGATCATCACGGTAGTTTCTCTCCGTTTTTATCGCACCGCCGGGATAGAAATCAAGCCACTCTCCCTGTTTCCTTCCTGAGGCGTCTGTATGGTTTATTCTTGACCGGCTGATAAGAAAATCATTGTTGTATTCCAGCAGGCTGATTATTTTTCCCTCCTGGTCATATTCGCGTGACAGTCCGTCTTTTTTACCGTTCACATAGGGGATTGTCTGTCTTATCTTACCGTCAGGATAATAGATGCGTGCCGCACCCTCTTTCCTGTCGCCGGCAAAGAGCTCCGTTGAATGAATATATAATCCATAGACAGGATCTTTCTGATATTTGATGTAGTATCCGTTCCTCTTTCCCAGGAGGTAGCTTATCTTTTCTGTTGTGTCGCCCGCCTGATCATAAAACACCCACACACTGTCAAGCAGAAAACTTGTCCTTTTCCCTTCCGACTTCAGCACACCGGTTACGTAATAACTCTTCCAGTAACCGTCCGGCTTGCCATTTCTTATATACCCTTCACTGGAGATATTTCCGTTAGGATACTTGAACTGCTGAAATCCGTCTTTAAGCCCGCCGTCCTGTTGTGCAGCCAGAACAGCGGGAACAATTACCAGCATAAGCAAAAAAAATCTTTTCATCTTACAGGCCCAGTTTTGCCGAGATCTCGAGCATTCTTTTTATGGGTACCGCCGCGCGTTCAATTATTGAAGGATCGACAGTTACTTCCGGCTCTTCAAATTTAAGTGATTTATATATCTTTTCAAGTGTTATCAGCTTCATGAAGCTGCATTCACTGCATCCGCATGTTGAATCTTTCGGCGGTGCAGGTATGAATTTCTTTTCCGGTTCTGCCTTTTTCATCTGGTATATTATGCCAGGTTCAGTGGCAACGATATATGTGCTGCCCTGATCTTTACTGACAAATGCGAGAAGTCCCGATGTTGATCCTATATAATCGGCAACCATCCTTACCGGCATTTCGCATTCAGGATGAGCGATGATCTTTGCACCACTGTTTTCTTTCTTAAGTTCCAGTATAGCTTTAAGTGAAAACTGTTCATGCACATGGCATGCACCGTCCCACACCACAATATCCCTGCCCGTAAGGCTTTTTATATAGTTGCCAAGATTTCGGTCCGGACCGAATAATATTTTCTCATCCTCAGGAAGCGATTCAATGATCTGCCTCGCATTTGATGATGTACAGGCTATGTCACTCAAAGCTTTTATATCTGCGGTAGTATTCACATAAGTAACTACTGTTCTTCCCGGATTATCATTTATAAATTTTTCAAAGTCCTCCTTTTTGCACGAATCAGCCAGGGAACATCCTGCCATAAGGTCAGGGATGATCACCTTCTTTTCAGGAGAGAGTATCTTTGCAGTTTCAGCCATGAACTTCACACCGGCAAACACAATGATATCAGCTTTCGTTTCAGCTGCCTTCTGTGAAAGTGCGAGGCTGTCTCCAACAAAGTCAGCTATATCCTGAATATCCGGAGTCTGATAATAATGAGCAAATTTTATATATATGATGGTTATTATATGCTGTTAGTTCTGTTCAAACAATTTTACGATTCTTTTTGCAAAAATCGCAGTTAAAACATTAATAACACCTTTTCAACACCGCAAAAAATGTACCTTTTCTGAAATAGAGATGATTATACAGTTAATTAACAACTGTTACACTTGTTTTGTTAATAGCGTAAATGTGATGAAATATCAGGTTCGGGTGTTCAGTTCCGGTTAAAACAATTCGATTTAACTCTAAGAAAAATTTTTGGATTTCACATTTAAATAACAAGTGACGCATGAGGGTGGGGTTGTATTAATT
>JBHEOU010000075.1:0-503 GCA_046260645.1 Bacteroidales bacterium
CCTCAAGGGTTCTGACCCTCATGGGATGTGCTGTATGACAGTGGAAGAAATAGCGCCATCTCATGCCAACCAGGGTGGCACTCTTCCACTGGCGGATATAAAATGAGATCCTGGGCCGGTAATCCATATTGTGACGTATATGCCTGTTAAGCAGAATCTTCCATGCGCCTCCGACAATCTTCCTGAAAGGCGGGAGGAGCCATTTTCCCCTCAGCACAGGTCTGCCGCCAAGGAACCACTCCTCCTCGCTTGTCTCCCTGATCAGTATCGTATCATCATTGAAGTAGATGAAATTTTCCGACAGTCCTTTGATCCTCCATACCATTGCCAGGATGGAGGAGCTGTTGAAAGTGGGCAGGTACTCCTCGTAACCGCGGAATATCTCCCTGTGGTCAACAATTCTCAGGCAGCCTGCCTTTGCGGGAAATCTCTCTCTGACCTCATCATCGAGGCCGGGGTCCTGCTCGTCGGTGACGATGAAGATATTTCTGACAAAGGGTGCA
>JBHEOU010000075.1:623-7874 GCA_046260645.1 Bacteroidales bacterium
CGTCACTGCCGTCGACCCACAGTATCACCGCGTCAATAGGTCCGCTTCCGGCAGGATTTCTGTTATCTGACATTGTTTTATTGTAAATTTACGGCTTTATATATTTTTATACAATTTTAGCCAGAAATTTACAGACGGATGTCCGAAGGCAGTCGAAAAAATATCGGAGTAGTATCTATGGCCAGGAATGATCAGTTTTTTATTCCCAAATGGATTGACTATTACGGCAGGGAGCTGGGCCATGAAAACCTCTATCTTTTCCTTGACGGGCATGATCAGTCCCTTCCCGAAGGTCATGAGGCCATCAACGTGATAATGATACCCGGCCAGAGGCTGAGCAGGTCAAGGGGCGACAGAAACCGCATTGACCTGATCTCCAGCTTCTCGAAGGCTCTGTTCCTGAGATATGATCTGATCATTGCCCATGACATCGATGAAATTCTGGTGGTTGATCCCGATCAGAAGCTTTCGCTGGCCGACTATCTTCAGAGGCCGGTGAGATACGCTTCCCTCTCTGCCCTCGGGCTTGATGTGGGGCAGCACCTCGACCTGGAAAAGCCTATCGACCCTTCACGGCCGTTTCTCGAGCAGAGGAGCTACGCCCATGTGTCGGCACGCTATACCAAGGCCGTGGTGGCTACCAGGCCGCTCAGATGGGGCTCGGGGTTTCACAGGGTCAGACACCATAATTTTCACATAGATCCCAACCTCTTCCTGTTTCATTTCGGGATGGTCGATTACGGGATCTCACAGAAGAAGATGGAGGATCAGTCGTTGCTCAACGCCGGCTGGCGCGGGCATCTCGACAGGAGGTATGAGCTGTTCGACCTGGTCACTAAAAAGACCCCTGTTGACGGTGACGCGTTCTTCAGGCAGGCAAGAAGGAGAGAGAGTCTCTTCCGCCCGCTCTTTGCACTCAATAAGCCGGGAATGCTTCCTGAAAAACCGGTGATCAGGATTCCGGAGCGGTTCAGGAGCATAGTTTAGGAAACCGCACGCATCAGATATATCTTAACCATCAGGAAATATGAGGTTCAAATACAGACTCAGGAAGGCATACAGAAAGTTCATCTTCAACCTCAGTGCTTCCGAGAATCCGCTCTGGATGGCCTGGTGCAGGCAAATTTACAAGCCCCGGCCCGGCACCATAGAGGTATTTCTCGACAAATATTCAAAGGAACACAAGCCTGTTACCTTCCTCCAGGTGGGGGCAAACGACGGTTTCATCAATGATCCGCTTCACATTTTCATAAAGAGGGACAACTGGCGGGGAGTGCTCCTGGAGCCCCTGCCCGACGTTTTTGATGAATATCTTGCCAGGCTGCACAGTAAGAGACCGGAGATCACCGCCATCAATGCCGCCCTGGACCGTAACGACGGAACGAGGCCGTTTTATAAGCTCTCGATAAGCAGGGAGCGGTGGGCACACGGACTGTCAAGCTTCAACAGGGAGGTGCTGGTTAAAAAGCTCACAGACGGCAGCATGGAGAGGAACATGCGCAGGGAGGGAGTGACTCTTCCCGACAATTTGGACGAGTGTATCATCATGGACAAGGTACCTACCATCAGCCCGGAGACGTTACTGAAGAAATTTGAAGGCCATGAACCGGACCTTCTGGTAATAGATACCGAGGGTTATGACTATGAGATATTGAAAATGCTGGATCTCGACAGGATCTCTCCGGAGGTGATCATCTATGAGGAGATGCTCTTCGATGAAAAAACCGCCGGCGAGTGCCGTGAATACCTTAAAAATCATGGGTACTCATGCCAGTCGATCAAAAGAGACGTGCTGGCGGTGAAAGAGCAGCTGTCACCGAAGGACGGCGCATGAGATGGATACTGACGCCGACATAACCCGGAGAACTGTTCACCGTTGGATATATCTTGCCTCATTATGCCTTATCGCAGTCTTCCTGCCATCATCAAGGTACATGCTTTCAGTGAGCGAGATCATCCTGGCTGTCAACTGGGTGGCAGAGGGCAGTTTCAGGATCAAATTCATCAGGCTGCGTTCTGACAGGGCGGCTATAGCCTTTATACTGATCTACGTTCTGAGTGTTATCGGAGTAATATGGTCCGAAGATCGGGGCTATGCATTAACGCATGACCTGCTCCACAAGTTGCCCACGCTGTTCATGCCTCTCATTGTGGCCACCACCGCTCTCCCCGGCAGGAAGATGACCAGGGTGATACTGCTGTTATTCATCTCATCGGTACTGGTGGTTTCATTCATCGGTTTCTTCAGCAGGCTGCTGCAGCCGGCACTCTCATTCCGTGAAGCCTCACCCTTCATACCGGGTCTCTATTTCGGGCTGATGGTGATCATTGCAGCTTTTCAGCTGCCGCTGCTGGTGCGGGCGTTTACCGGAAACCGGCAATACTTCATTGCAAGCCTTGTCATCTCAGCCTGGCTGATCTTCTTTCTCTTTCACCTGAGGGCCCTGTCAGGTGTTGTCTCCCTGGCTGCTGCCCTGCTCTGCCTGACAGTAATTCTTGCAGCGAGGAAGGGGACGCTGGTAAAAATTTTGCTGCCTCTTCTATTCATTGTCATTGCGGCCCTGACAATCAGGCCGATGGTCGGTATCTACAGGCAGACACATGCAGAGCCGCATATCGACCTCAGCAGCCTCGACAGTTTTACAAGCCGGGGCAATCCCTACCTGCATGATACCTTAAATATTATAAGGGAGAACGGCAACCTGGTCTACCTCTACATTGCCGACGAAGAGCTGAGAGAAGCGTGGAATAAGAAGAGCAGCCTTGACTATGACAGGGAAAACCTGGTGGGACAGGAGCTCAGGGCTACACTCTTCAGGTACATGTCATCACTCGGCCTCAGGAAGGATTCAGAAGGCTTTAAAAAGCTCACTGACAATGATATAGCAGCAGTAGAGAGAGGTGTCACAAACCATCTGAACGTTGACCGTCCCGGCTTTTATGTAAGAGCCTATGAGGAGATGATGAGCTTCTATATATATTATAAAAGCTCACGTCAGATGACGGAGTGGGGCTCCCTGACAAAAAGGATAGATCTCTGGAGGGCATCATGGGAGGCATTCAGGGAGCGTCCTCTCCTGGGATGGGGTACCGGCAGCATCGTGAAGGCGGTGGACTACGGACTTCAGAAGAACGGCTCCATGCTGTCAGGAATGAACATGAAACCCCACAACCAGTACCTGTACATTTTGCTGACGCTGGGCGTTGCAGGACTGATCATCACGGTGCTGCTCTATGCCTTCTTCGTCTTTGAGAGGAAAGCACACAGATCGCTGATGTTCATACTGTTCCTTACTGTTTTCCTGGTCAATTTCCTTGGAAACAACTCTCTGGAGTCACAGCCGGGTCAGGATCTGTTTGTCTTTTTCTCCATGGTCTACGGATATTTTTATCCGACACTAAAAAAAGAACCAGGGCTAATTTACTGACCCTGGTCTCTGTTACAATAAGTACAAATCAGACGTGCTGCCTCCTGATCCTTCATGCGGAAACCAGGGAGGTGATCATGGGGGACGGCTTAAAGGCCGAGTTTGGTTTTGATATCACCCGGTATCGCATCCTTGTGGACCATGATGTATATGGTCTTGGCCCTGACGAAGCTCTCTGACATATTCAGATAACCGCCGTGAGGGTTCCTGTCGGTGCCCCATGAATTCTTGGTGATATAGTATTTCGTGCCGTTCTGGTCCTTCACGATGCCTGTCACGTGCATCAGGTGATCATCGGTAGTGACAAAGGTCTCATATCCCTTTTGGCGGACTTCCTGTGTGACATCTATTTCGGGACCGGGTTTGTCAAACATACCGGGTATAGGGGTCCGGCTGGACTGCATCATCTCGAAGCGGGCCCTGTCTGTGAGGCCGGAGATGTCCATCTTTGCCATATCAGGATTGATGGCCACCCCGTTGGCATGGGAGAACCCCCTTTCGCTCACATCGCCGTCCCAGTTAACTGTGTATCCGTTGTTAAGAGCGTAATCCATGACTTGAATAAGCTCATCAAGGGGGAGATTGTGGAAGCGGTTCATCTCCCAGTTGTCGGGCACCTCCAGGAGACCTTCGGTATAGAAGGGGAAATGAGAGAAGGAGGTGATGTGCACATAATCATCCATATTGAGTCCGAGGCTGGCGGCAAATGATTCCGGGGTGTAGCTCTGGCCTTTGTAGGTGAATTTTTCGGGGTTCTCGCCAAGGTAGATGTCAAGAATTGCATCTGTGACCTCGTTTGACTCCCTGGTTAGAAGTTTATTCTTAATGGGAACGGTTGTTACCGCCTCAATGTATGCCTGTAGTTCACGATGGTTGTGCACCGGGGAATCATAGCTTATGCCGGAATATACATCCTGCGGTACTATACCCTCCTCACTGAAGACCCTCAGCCATGACGGAGAGAGGCTTCCCTCGCCAAGATTACCCTTCCCCTGGCGCAGGTAATTATCCTTGATTCTGTTTTCATATGTTTCCCTTACGATGAACATCTCAGAGAGGTCATACTCTCCTTTTCCAAGGCGGAGAAGCTCCGATTCCATGAATGAGGTGGTGGCAAAGCACCAGCAGGTACCCGTGGCGGATTGATTCTTGACAGGCGTGGCAGGGAGTGAGACAACGGTTGTGAATTTGTAGCCTTCAGGTTTGGCCTCCTCCTGTTTTTTGGACTTCTGTGCCTGCATTGGTGTAAGCACGAGCGCCATTGCCACTAAAGAGTAAATAATCTTTTGCATATGTAACTTTTTTAAACTGTTTGCGGAAAGATCAAAAATATTCAAATAATCTGAACCCGGAAATGTTTTTGAGCAGGCATGCTGATAAGCCCTATCATCATATTGTAGGATAGAATGCATTCTCAATGTGGTCAACCTGCGGGCCGGTTTTGCTGATGATAACGGTAATTATGTCAAACCGGGCCTCTTTCAACAGCCCGTTTCGGTTTATGTAGTTTGAGGCTGCATTGATTATTGTTCTCTGCTTGGGCACATTGACCGCCTCTGCCGGATGGACCTGGTAATCGGCTGAACGGGTCTTGACCTCTACAAAAACTATGAAGCCATTGTTTTCGGCGATGATGTCAATCTCGGTCTTTCCTGATCTCCAGTTCCTGTCGCGGATCGTATAGCCGTTCTTAATGAGGTATGCGGCAGCCAGCTCTTCGCCCCGGGGTCCCAGTGCGGTTCTGTCGCTCATCTCAGACCTCAATGAGCCGGTTTTTTATAGCGTAGAGAATCAGGCTCGCTGTGTTTTTCGACCCGGTTTTAGCAAGCAGGTTGGCCCTGTGCTTGTCAACCGTACGTTTGCTTATGAACAGTGTGTCAGCGATCTCGTGGTTTGACAGCCCTTCGCATATCTTAAGCAGTATCTCCTTCTCGCGCCGTGAGAGGCTTGAGCTCTTTTCCTCCTGTTCCCTGTTCTTGATCCTTTTGATGACATGATAGAGCAGCTCCTGAGAGAAGTAGTTTCCCCCCCTGTGCACTGCAATGATCGCGTCATGCACGTCGGAGATATCTGAATCTTTGAGGATGAATCCCTTAGCCCCTGCATCAACCATACGGTAGTAATACTCCTCCTCACCGTACATTGAGAGCGCAATGACTTTTGTATCAGGTGCCTGGCGTGTGAGTTTTGATGTAGCCTCAGCTCCGTCCATCTCAGGCATGCTTATATCCATGAGGACGATGTCTGCGGGACAGGCCTCGAGGATCTTCAGGAGCTCGGCGCCGTTGGATGCTTCGGCAACCACATCGAACCCGTCATAGGCTCCGAGGAGTATCTTCAATCCGTTTCGAAAGAGCTGATGGTCATCAGCCAATGCAATTCTTATTTTTTCCATGTCATGCAGTCCTGCAATCTAAGTAACTGACTATCAATTCTTAATTCTTAATTTTAATTCTTAGTTACTGCCGACTGTGGAATGAAGAGTGGCACGCTAAACTTCGAGCTGGTTGGAACTGCCCTGAATGCCAAGCACTTTTGTATTCCCTCCCTCGGCAAGGTTCGGATCAAATGGCTTGTTAATCTCCCATGAGCCGCAGGTGAAGTCGGGGATATCTATTGATGATGACCTGTTGGCAACCGACCACTCACTAAGCGGCGTGATCACACTCCACAAAGCCGCGTCATATACATCCTGGTCAAGAGGCAAGCCGTTCCTCAGGCAGTCGATGAGCCTCCAGTCCATTATGAAATCCATTCCGCCGTGGCCACCTATCTCTTTTGCCATCTCTCCCACCCTTTTGACTATTTCGGGCGTATATTGTGCCTCCAGCAATGCCAGTTCTTCAGCTTTGAGCCACGAATGACCGAGTGCTATCCTGGCCGGGGAGGGCCACTTCCGTGCAGCCCCCTTTGTTCCGCTGATCAGGTGGATCCTCGAGTAAGGCCTGGGGCTTGACACATCATGCTGAATCATAATGGTCCTGCCTGCAGCAGACCTGACGAGGGTGCTGTTCATGTTACCACGGTATTTCTGACCGGCAAAAGGAACATAGAACGGATCTTCTTTTGCCAGCTGGCCCAGATCAGCAGCCATGGCGAAGTCATTTGAAGACATAGAGGTCAGATAATCCATTCTGTCTCCCCTGTTGATATTCATTATCTGGCACACCGGGCCCAGCCCGTGGGTCGGATAGAGATTACCGTTGCGGGTATTCTCCTTCAGGCGCCACATGTCAGCGTAGCCGTTTTTATCATAGGTGAAGTCCCAGCGCAGATCATGAATGTAAGCTCCTTCGCCATGGATGATGTCGCCAAAGAGCCCCTGGCGCGCCATATTGAGGGTAAGCAATTCAAAGAAGTCGTAGCAGCAGTTCTCAAGCTGCATGCAGTGCATGCGGGTCCGTTCGGACGTCTCCACCAGCTGCCAGCACTCCTCTACGGTCTTAGCCGCCGGCACCTCAACGGCAACATGCTTCCCTGCCTCCATGGCATATACTGCCATGGGTGTATGCCAGGCCCATGGCGTACATATATAAACAAGATCTATTCCGGGGTCATCACACAGACCTTTCCATGCTTCCTCGGTACCGCTGAAGGCTTTTGCCTGTGGCATACCGAACTTTGAGAGCATCTCCTGCATCTTGTCCACGCGTTCGGTATACTTGTCGCACAGGGCCGCAATCTCCACCCCCTCAATGTGAGCCATACGCTCAACCGCACCGGGACCGCGCATGCCAAGCCCGATAAAGCCAATGCGCACCTTCTCAAGCGGAGGAGCGCCGTAACCCGACATGTTAAACATCTGTGAATGAGCAGCAAGGAG
>JBHEOU010000075.1:7884-8433 GCA_046260645.1 Bacteroidales bacterium
CTCTTGTTCTTTTATCATCTCCTTTTCCCAGTTAAGCTCCCGGCGAGCCTCATCAGTCTTTTCCCTTAAAGAGAGCAGGAATCCACTGTCATCACGGAGCCTTTCAAGTGCAACGGCAATGGCCCCTGGTGTCACCTCTCCGATCACCATACCGCATCCGTACCTTTCGATTAGTGATGCGACTTCCGGCAGGGGTGACACTATTGCAGGGATCCCGGCTGCAATGTAGTCAAACAACTTATTCGGAAGGCTGTACCTTTGATTTTCACATGTATCGGCATCTAGAGACAGTCCGGCATCACAGCACAGTGTGTACCGCATCATCTGCTCCCACGGCATCCGCGGAAGGAACAGGATCCTCTCTGCCGCTCCGCTTTCACGTGCCGATTTCCTCAGGGAGTCAATGATATCTCCTGAACCGATGATGACGAGCCTGATCCGCTCAACCATGGTCATGGCTATTATAAGCTCACGGGCTCCTCTCCCCTCATTGATGCCAGAGCCCTGGAAAACCACCAGCAGTTCTTCCTCAGAAGCTCCCAGCGCACT
>JBHEOU010000076.1:0-8230 GCA_046260645.1 Bacteroidales bacterium
TCATCATTGCCATCAACGGCCAGCCGGTTCAGACGACTGCCGATCTTCAGGAGAAGGTTAGCCGTTACAAGCCTGGCGATAAGCTGGAGGTGACATACCTGCGTAGAGGCAGGCAGGACAACAAAACAGTTGTTCTCCGCAATTTTGAGGGCGGTACCGGCGTTGTATCTCCGGGGTCACAGAACGCTTCGTTGTTTGGTGCGACGTTCGCATCAGTAACCTCAGGCGACAAACAGCAGTACAACATAACCAACGGGGTTAAAATAACATCAATATCCGAGGGCCGGTTACGCGAACTGGGCCTTTCGAAGGGAACAGTCATCGTTGACGTGAACGGACAGAAGGTGAACAGTGCTGCAGATATTCGCAGGGCTACAAATGATGAGAAGAGTCTGACGTCAATAGAGGGATTTACGCCGGACGGCACATACTTTAAATACCAGACGAGGAGATAGTCCGGAGATTTTTGTAAAAGTCGGGAAATCAAGAAGTTGAGAATAGCACATTCCTGCTTCCGATTTGACCGTAATTATTTGTTTATTAACTTAAAAAGCAGTACATTTGCGGAAATTTTTTCGAAGGGATACAGAGAATGAGACAACTTAAGATTACCAAATCCATTACCAACCGTGAAAGTGCGTCGTTGGACAAGTATCTGCAGGAGATTGGTAAGGAAGAGTTGATATCGGTTGAGGAAGAGGTAGAGCTAGCGCAGAGGATCAAGAAGGGTGACAGGGCAGCTTTGGAGAAGCTTACAAAAGCAAATCTTCGTTTCGTTGTCTCAGTGGCCAAACAGTATCAGAACCAGGGACTTAGCCTTCCGGACCTCATTAATGAGGGTAACCTCGGCCTTATCAAGGCTGCAGAGAAATTTGACGAGACCCGCGGTTTCAAGTTCATATCATATGCCGTCTGGTGGATCCGGCAATCGATTCTCCAGGCTCTGGCAGAGCAGTCGAGGATTGTACGCCTGCCTCTCAACCAGGTAGGATCACTGAACAAGATCAACAAGGCTTTTGCCCGTTTTGAGCAGGAGAATGAGCGTACCCCTTCACCCGAGGAGCTTGCAGAGGTGCTTGACCTCCCCAAGGAGAAGGTGGCTGACACACTGAAGGTGTCAGGGCGCCATGTGTCGGTTGACGCTCCCTTTGTCGAGGGAGAGGATAACAGTCTGCTCGATGTGCTCACGAACCTCGATTCTCCGATAGCTGACAAGTTGCTGATAGACGAGTCGCTCTCCAAGGAGATTGACCGTGCCCTTGCTACGCTTACCGAGAGAGAAAGGGATATCATACGTTATTTCTTCGGCATAGCATGCCAGGAGATGACTCTTGAAGAGATAGGAGAGAAGTTTGGTCTGACACGCGAGAGAGTAAGACAGATAAAAGAGAAGGCAATCAGACGCCTGCGCCACACTTCACGCAGCAAACTGCTGAAGGGCTACCTGGGCTAAAAATGATTTTCTTAAAGAATCATAAGGGTCCCGTCGATTCGTCGGGACCTTTTACATTAACAGAAATGATCCGCCAGGTGGCGGATCATTTTGTTTTTCCGCTTTGATGCGGAATGGGGGGGGAAGAACTGCTTCTTAAAAGATATGGCTGTCTTAGACCACAACCACATCACGGGGTAAAAATAGGACAAAGAGTGAACCGTTGTACTCCCAAACCCGGTGCAACTGACAGAACAGTGCAATGAGACAACAGAACAGCCTGGTCAACCAATAGAAACCCTATTTTCCGGAGAATTTTCTTACAAATTCATTCTTGTATGAATCCCCGAGATAGGCTTTCAGGCCCTCAGTGAGGAGTATTTCCCCCTGCCTCGTGTAACCGGTGACATGATCAAGGTTGACAAGATAGGAGTGGTGAACCCTCAGGAAATTCTGGTCCTCCAGCAGGCCGTCAAAGTGCTTGAGGTTTTTTGAACTCACCACTTTTCTTTGTCCTGCCATGTGGAAGTTGGTGCAGTAGCCGTCAGCCTGGCACATGATAATATCGGGCACCCTGAGCACCTCAAACCCCTTCATGTTTGGAATTATCAGGGTCGACTGCCTTGAAGTGCCTTCCCTGAGGTTGCTTAGAAGTGAAGAGACAATTTCCGAGCTCAAACCTGATCTGCCCTCCTTTCTGACCCTGTTCACGGCGTCAATCAGTTCGTCGATCTTCAGAGGCTTAAGTAGGTAATCGACTGCGCTGAACCTGAATGCCCTGATGGCATATTCGGACCAGGCTGTAATAAAGATTATTTTGAAATCGATACTGTCAAACCTGTTCAGAAGGTCAAACCCTTTGCCGTCCGGCATCTCTATGTCAAGGAAAACAAGGTCGGGAGCGGTCTTCCTGATGGCGTTGTACCCCGTACTGACGGAGGAGGCTTTGGCCACGACCTCGACATCCGGACAGTACTCCCTGAGGTAATTGTCAATAACCTCCCTTGCCGGCTGCTCGTCATCAATGATCACTGCTCTTATACTCATTCTGGTTACCCTTTGTTAAAACTTAAACCACTTTCTATTACTTATGCCCGCACCATTACCGGCATGTCTATTTCAACCCTTGTGCCGGTCTCAACCCTGTCCGGATGGAGGTCTGATATCACTATCCTGTAATTAGTGGCCTGGAGGTTGTTGATGATCCTGAGTCTCTCCATGGCAAGGGATATTCCCTTCGACTTCTTTGGCAGGCTATTGTCCTTCATGGCTTCCGAGCGCGCCCTGCCAACACCGTCATCCTCAACGGTGCAGACAAGGTGGTTATCGTGCATCTTCAGTGAGACCCTGATCATGCCTTTTCTTCTGTCCAACCCCATCACTCCGTGCCATATGGCATTTTCAACGAATGGCTGGACAATGCCGGGTGATACCCTGATTGACCCGGGAACAACCTGAGGGTCAACTTCAAGGCTATAGTCAAACTTATTGCCAAATCTCAGGTACTCAATCTTCAGATAATCTTCAAGTGACCCAAGCTCAATACTGAGTCTCACATATTCCTCATTCATATTGTTGAGGACGGTGCGGATCAGTTTGGAGAAATCGGCGATATACCGGTTTGCCGACAGGGTGTCATTCTTGGAGATGAAATAGTTAATGGAATTCAGTGAATTGAATATGAAATGGGGGTTCATCTGCCCTCTCAGGGCCTGGTGACGAAGCGTGTCCCTCTTCTGCCGTTCACGGTCTCTCATCTGTTTCAGCGCCACCCAGATGATGGTGCCAAGAAGCAGCATGAGGAAAAGAGGCATGGCAACCCTGAAAAGAAGTGTCTGGTAGAAGTATGGGTTGATATGAATGGCGAGCTTTTTCGACAGTCCCCATGACCCGCCCGCATCGGTGGCCTGTATCTCCAGGTTGTGCCAGCCCGGATCAAGGTTTGAGAAGTTGATGTTCCTGTCGCTGTGGTTCGTGTAATACCAGTTGTCTGATCCGCTGTCAAGGCGGTATCTGTATCTGATCTTTTCCGGATGTCTGTATTCAGGCACAACAAAAGAGATATGGAAGTTGTCGTCTCCTTTCCTGAGCATGATTGTGTCAGCCTTGTAGACAGGTCTGTCAAGAATCCTCTTTATGGCTGACACCTCAAACGCCTTGATTATTATGCGGGATTTTATGCCGCCCGGTTGTTCCCCCAGCACCTGTTCAGGGTCAAACTCCACAGCTCCTCCCACTCCACCAAGCAGAAACTTTCCGTCATCTGTTATCCAGGAAGCATCTGAATTGAACTCGTAGATCATGAGTCCGTCATTTTCACCGAACGATCTTATCAGTCCGCTGACCGGATTGATTACCGAGATGCCGCTGTTGGTCGAAACCCAGATATTACCCCTGCGGTCGGGCATGACACTGTACGTCGTGTTGTTGGTGAGGCCTGATGCTGTCGTATAAAAGAGTTTATCTCCTGTGACCGGATCATACCGGCAGACGCCGGTGCCCAGGGTGGCAAGCCACAGGGAGCCATCCTCAGAAACACAGATATCTTCAATATTGGCCCTCCCCCTGCTAAGTTTGATAAACTCCGGCTTCAGTGTTACCAGGTCAAACTTAATGAGATAACTGTTGCCGGTACCGGCCCATAAAATACTGTCCTCCAGGTGAAACGTAAAAATGATCATAGTGTCACCCGCAGTATAGAGCCTCTCCGACTTCCTTGTTTCGGGGTCGTATCTCACAATGCCCTGGTCGGCTATCAGTATTTTACCATCCCTGTCGTAACACATGGTGTGCACCAGGCTGGCCGGGTTATGCCTTTCAATATGGCCGGTTGAGGGGTCATAGTGAATTAACTGCTCCCAATAATAGCCTATCCAGATGCCGTTGCTGTCGGGAAGAAATGACCTTGGGTGCCACAGCTTCTTCAGCTCCTGTTCTCCAAGGGTGTTAATCCGTTCGGTTTTGCCATCCCTGCTGATCCTGATAAGATAATTCCTGTCGCGTGCCGCGAGCCATAGCCCGTCCTCCCTGTCGGTGATGATCCCGAACACGTTCAGGTCATTGTTCCCGGGCGGGAATGGATTGATATGCCTGAAGTCATAGGGCGTGAATACAGCTTTTACCACACCGGCAGGCGTTCCGCCCTCACTCTGGCATGAAAGCCACAGCATTTCGGAACCATAAAAGAATATTTCGGTCGGCAGCCCGCTTTCCCTCTGTGAAAGGGTGACAATATCCTCTTTTCCCGGGAACCAGATGTTCAGACCTGTGCCGTGTCTGTAAAAGACAACGGGAAGAGAATCGGCGAACGAGAGATCACTTATCTCTCCGCCGTATTCGCTGAATACCTTCCTTTCTGCATTATACCTGAAAAGGCCGGTTGTGGCAGCCATCCATATGTTCCCGTAAGTGTCACGGGTGAAGCGTGCTGAGCCGGCACTGTCAAAGAAGAAACCCGGTCTGCCGGGCAACCTTTCAATGGTGTTGACACTTAAAATCTCTGCCAGTCCCTGTTTGTGCTCCAGATCTTCTCTCAACCCTACTTCAACGGCAATAGGTCCGGTCAGCCAGAGATGATCCAGACCGTCGTAGACGATGGAGAACTGATTGTAGTCGAAACGGGCAATTCCCCTGATATCTGCAGACCACATGTATGGATAGGTTTCTCCTGTTGCAGGGTTGTATCTCAGCAACTCTTTCCTGAGGAGGAAGTAGAGGTACCCGTCACTGCCTGCAGTAAAGCTGACCAGGTCATTCATGGAATGGCTGCCAAGGCTTCTGACCTGACTGAACTCCTCCCTGGCCCTGTCAAAAAGGGACAGCGCACCATTATCTGTCAGGACCCAGAGCTGGTCAAGTGCATCTATTACCACGGATGTGACGGAGAAATAGGGGATTGTGGTGCTGTCGGCCGGGTCATGGAAATAGTTTATAAAGTCCGTCCCGTCATATCGGGTCAGCCCGTCCCAGGTGGCCATCCAGATGAATCCGCTGCTGTCGGCCACAATTTTCCGGACATTGTCGTGACCTATCCCGTTTCTGGAATTATACTGCGTCAGAACATACGACTGTCCGAAAACCGGGAAAATGCTTGTCAGCATCAGAGCAACCGTGAAGAGATGCAGCCATTCGGGATATTTGAAACGCAGTGGACTCATGGAATGGATGATGGGCAAAAATAGAAAAAAGTATAATAACAACTTCCTGATAAAGAGTATAATATTAAAAAGACCACGGCAGTTGATGCCGATTGCCGTGAATTGTTATTTTTGTCTCGCTATCAGATCATGGACTTCAAACTTATTTCAGACTTCACTCCCACGGGAGACCAACCGGAAGCTATCAGGCAGCTTACTGCCGGTTTAAGGCAGGGAGTACCCTTTCAGACGCTGCTGGGCGTTACCGGATCAGGTAAGACGTTCACCATCGCCAATGTGATTGAACAACTGAACAGGCCTGTCCTGGTGCTCAGTCATAACAAGACTCTGGCAGCCCAGCTTTACGGTGAGTTCAGGCAGTTCTTCCCCGACAACGCCGTGGAATATTTTGTCTCCTACTACGATTACTATCAGCCGGAAGCTTACATGCCGGTGACGGATACATATATCGAAAAGGACCTTTCGATCAATGATGAGCTTGAGAAGCTTCGTCTGAGCGCGACCTCATCACTTCTCTCGGGAAGGCGTGATGTCATTGTGGTGTCATCTGTCTCCTGTATCTTCGGCATCGGCAATCCTGACGACTTCCGGTCCAACACCGTGCACGTTATCAAAGGAGCAAAGACCGGTCGCAACCTGTTGCTGCGGAAGCTTGTTGACAGCCTCTATGCGCGCAACGAGATTGAGTTTACGCATGGTACTTTTCGGGTCAGGGGTGACACCGTGGATGTCTTCCCTGCATATGCCGATATTGCACTTCGGATAGTCTTCTATGGTGATGAGATTGAAGAGGTCTCAACCTTTGATCCACTTAGCGGTCAGCACAGGGAACAGCTTGACGAATATGTCATCTACCCGGCCAATCTCTTTGTGACTACACGTGAACGCATAAATGTGGCAGTCAGTCAGATACAGGATGATATGGTATTACAGGCCAGGCACTTCCGTGATACCGGCAGGCCTGAGGAGGCTAAGCGTATTGAGCAGAGGGTTCAGTATGATCTCGAGATGATCAAGGAGCTGGGCTACTGCAGCGGCATAGAAAACTACTCGCGTTATTTTGATGGCAGGGCTCCGGGAACAAGGCCCTTCTGTCTTATCGACTGTTTCCCGAAGGATTTCATAACGGTCATAGACGAGAGTCATGTCACCTTACCGCAGGTTAGGGCCATGTACGGCGGTGATCACTCGCGCAAGCAGACGCTGGTAGAGTACGGCTTCCGTCTGCCTGCCGCCCTCGACAACAGGCCGCTCAGGCAGGAGGAGTTTGAGGCACTGACAGGTCAGACGATCTACATGAGTGCAACGCCGGCTGACTATGAGATGGAGAAGAGTGAAGGCATCTTCGTCGATCAGGTCATCAGGCCGACAGGGTTGCTTGATCCGCCGGTGGAGGTGAGGCCGAGCCGCAACCAGGTAGACGACCTGATGGAGGAGATACGACGACGTTCTGCAGTGGGGGAGAGGGTTCTGGTGACCACCATGACAAAGAGGATGGCGGAAGAGCTGAACACTTACCTTGGCAGGTTTGACATCAAATGCCGTTATATCCATTCCGGGGTTGAGACCCTGGAGAGGGTTGAGATACTGGAAGGACTGAGGTCGGGTGAGTTTGATGTGCTTGTCGGGGTGAACCTGCTTCGTGAGGGGCTTGACCTGCCGGAGGTATCCCTGGTGGCCATCCTCGATGCAGACAAGGAGGGGTTCCTGAGATCAGGGAGGGCGCTGACACAGACTGCCGGCCGTGCCGCAAGAAACCTGAACGGCCTTGTGGTGATGTACGCTGACAGGATCACCGGCGCCATGAAGGAGACCATTGATGAGACTAACAGGCGCAGGGAGAAGCAGTTTAAGTACAATGAGGAGATGGGCATAACACCACGCCAGATAATCAGGAAGGGAGGGACCATGCTCCGGGGACTCGGCAGCAAGGGGGTGGTGGTGAAAGCCTACACAGGCCCGGAGAAAGCAGATGTGGCAGCCGACCCTGTGATAAAGTACATGTCACGGGAGCAGCTTCAAAAGGCTGTGGAAAAGAGCCGCAAGGCGATGGAGAAGGCAGCGGCCTCGCTTGATTTCATTGAGGCTGCAAGGCTCAGGGATGAGATTGAAGGATTGAGGAGGTTAATGAGCAATAAATCAGGATGAAGCTGAATTAAGAATTAAGAATTAAGAATTAAGAATTAAGAATTGTAAATCAGGTACTTAGGCCGTACTGACGCTTCGGCCGGAATCTCCGCTTCGCTACGAAAGGACTTTTTGACTTTAGACCTTCAGGCTTTCGATTTATGGACTTTACAGGCTTTACGGACTTTCGACTTTCTCAGGACCTTCAGACTTACTCTGCAAATGAACCGGCTAAGCAAGATTTTCTTTCTTCCTGCGTTAGCTTAATGACCCGGTTCCCGGGTTTACAGAACAGTATATTATAATTGTATATGCAAAGAGCGACTGTATGCTTTCTCCTTATCGTTTCCCTGCTTGCCGGATGTGAAAGGAACTCCGGCCCCGAACCTGTTGACGATCCAAGCGTTATCATACTTATGTATCACCGCATCACCTCCGGCGATGCTGCCAACCTCTATGAGCGCATTGCAGCTGATTTTGAGAGAGACCTCAGGTACCTTCACGACAATAATAT
>JBHEOU010000077.1:0-515 GCA_046260645.1 Bacteroidales bacterium
GTATCATTCGGAGCCCGCCACAGGCGTGTCACAGGTGATCAGTATGATTTCTTCAGCACTGACTTCATATATGACGGAGGGTTCCATGTTCACAGCATGTGCCGCCAGATAAACGGTACCGAGGGAAATGTCTCGGAATGGATACAGGGCACGGAGGGAACATCCAACTGCCAGAACACCGTATGGGACCCTGCCGGCACCGAGCTTTGGAAGTACGAAGGTTACACCCTTGATGAGGAGGGAAAGATGACTGATCAGCTCATCAGGAGTCCATATGACCAGGAACATATTGATTTCGTTACAGCCATCCGCACGGCGAAACCACTGAATGAAGCTGAATTCGTTGCCGTATCAACGATGGCCGGCATCATGGGACGCGTCTCAGCCTATACGGGAAAGAAGGTGACCTGGGATGAGATGATGAACTCAGAGATGAAGCTCGGACCGAAGGTATTTGAAATGGGGCCGGTTGATGTTTCAAAGAGTGTACCAGTACCGGGAGAGTAAATAACATA
>JBHEOU010000077.1:525-8163 GCA_046260645.1 Bacteroidales bacterium
CGGCAGATGTCCGGCGAATGGACATACCTGCCGGACAGACAGATATTAGGATAATCACATGAACACAAAATCAAGACGCAGTTTTCTGAAAGGGGCCGCAGCCACCGGCGCGGCCCTTTTAACCGCCCCGGCACTTCTCAGTGGAAGAGGCCGTTCAATAATTATGGCTGACGCTGACAAGCCATTCAGGCTGGCCTACGCCCCCTCAATAGGCATGTTCCGCGAGCTATGCGGCAGCGATGACCCGGTTGACAATATTCAGTTCATTGCCGACAAGGGCTTCAGGGCAGTCTTTGACAACGGGCTCCCCGGGCGTCCGCCTGCCGAGCAGGAGCGTATTGCCTCTGCCATCCAGCGGATGGGTCTGATGATGGGGCCCTGGGTGTTGTATGCCGATTTTGGAAAGACATCCTTTGTGCTTCCGCACAAGGAGGTGCGCGACTTCCTGACGATGAAGATGGAGGAGGGCATTGACGTGGCCAAAAGAACCGGATTTAAGATGGCACTGGTTGTTCCGGGCAGATATGATGAAAGGCTTCATGATGACATACAACGGGCAAATGTCATTGACAATCTAAGGTATTGTGCTGAACTTACAGAACCTGAAGGCATGACCCTGGTCCTTGAGCCACTCAACACGCTGCGTGACCATCCGGGTCTCTGGCTGACTCAGATGCCTCAGGCCTACCAGGTGTGCAAAGCGGTGAACAGTCCTTCCGTGAAGATCGTAGAAGACATATACCATCAGCAGATCACCGAGGGTAACCTGATACCCAACATCGAAGCATGCTGGGATCAGATAGTCGCCTTCCACGTGGGAGACAACCCGGGACGCAATGAGCCGACCACGGGAGAGATCAATTATAAGAATATCTTCAAATACCTTCTTTCACGTGACTATACCGGGGTGATATGCATGGAGCACGGCCGCAGCGTCAGGGGACCCCAGGGAGTTAAAAGGGTCATTGAAGCTTACCGGGAGTGCGATCCGTTCTGAAAATTATCCTCTACTGGCGGGCCGGACTGATATGCGCACTGATGAAGGCGATGTCACCCAGCGCCATCATCTTTGGTCCGATGATCGCCATCATTATGGAATCACTGCTACTTGAAGCCTCCGTCAGGCTATTTGGCAGGACTTTCGTCGGGTTCATTGTCGGATCTATGCTCGCCATGTCATGGAATCTCTTCCAGAAGATATTCAACATGATTATTTTTTACGGGGGCAACCTTGTCGATATCTATTCGAATATCACCGCTTATGCCTCGAAGCAGCTTAATCTACAGTTTGATGCATTCTGGGCGCCACTAATCCTCCTTCTGTCCATCTATGCTCTTTTTGGAGCAGTCACGGCAATCGCGGGCATTATCACAGGCCGCCGTATAGCCTCTCTCCCTCCTGAGGAGTCGCTGCCCGGACCCGCAGTTATAAGATCATCACCAACAAATGAGGAGCAGCCGTTTGCCTGGTCTTTTGCATGGCTGGCAGCCGACATAATTCTCGTCGCCGGAATGCTGGTGATTGTAAGCACTGCAAAGTGGTTCTGGTGGATAATTACGGTCATTCCTGTCATTACCATCCTGGCCTTGCGTTACAAACGGGCCATGAGGCAGCTCTCGAAACCTGGATTCTGGGTCACTTTCGTAATAATTACGATGCTTTCAGCCCTTGCTTTCACGGCATTTCAGCCCGGCAAGAATGATGTGACGGGGGCCATCCTCATCGGGATACAGATGAACTTCCGGGCAATAATAATCATTGTCGGATTCTCTGCTCTTGGAACAGAGTTGTATAATCCGAAGGTTCGCACTCTCTTTGGCAGGACGCGTCTCCGGCAGCTGCCATTAGCCCTTGAGCTGTCGGCTGCCAGCCTGCCGGCAATGATAGCTGACATGCCCGACCTGAGGACTGCCATTAAAAGCCCGGTGTCGATACTGAACCGCATGATTACTCGTGTGGAGAGGCGACTGAATGAAGAAAGGAGAGAACAGCAGGGAGGGAAGAAAGTTTTTATCGTAACGGGTACAATAGGAGAAGGGAAGACTGCCTGGCTTGCCAAACTTACAGGATTGCTGAAGGAGAAAGGGGTCAGAGTGGGAGGTATACTGGCACTGCGAATTGTGGAGGAGGACAGAACGACAGGTTATGATATCTCGGACATCAGCACCGGGGTCAGGACTCCTTTCCTGAGACATACCGGAAGTGAGGACATGGGGGTGGAGAGATTCACCGTTTTTGATGCCGGTTACGATGCCGGGAAGAGGATTCTCCATCCGGAGGCTAATAATGATAATGATGTGATCATAATCGATGAGGCAGGACCGCTTGAACTGAAGGGCCGGGGATGGAGTGAGAGGTTAGGCTGGCTTCTGAATGAAAACAGTGCAATACTGATCATTGCAGTCAGGAAAAGTCTCACGGAGGCGGTAACAGACAAGTTCGCAATAGCAGGCGCCCGGATAATAGATGTGGCCTCCGGTGATGTCGTCAGTTATGCAAATGAGATAGCAGCTCTGACTATAAAAAACCCCAGACGATGAGTGAGATACTTGACAAGGTCAGAAGAGAGCTAAGGGAGGCTTCGGATGAAAAAACCAGGCAATCAGGGTTGAGGTACTTTAAAGAGGAGATAAACCTTTACGGTATCAAGTCTATGACCGTTAAGGACATCGCGAAGCAAAACTATTCACTGGTGAAGGACAGGAGCAAAGAGGAGATACTTGATATGTGCGACTCGCTGTGGGAGTCGGGGATGATGGAGGAATCGTTCGTTGCCTGTTTATGGACGGAGAAGCAGGTGCAGCATTTCACTCCGGAAGATTTCAGCATGCTTGAGAGATGGGTGCACAGGTATGTCAATAACTGGGCATCGTGTGATACCCTGTGTAATCATACTGTGGGTGATTTTATTCAAAAATACCCCGGATACATTGCAGAACTTAAGAAATGGGCGAGGTCACAAAACCGGTGGGTGCGAAGGGCATCAGCGGTGTCTCTGATCATTCCTGCCCGCAGGGGCAAATTCATTGAAGATATCTTTGAGATCGCCGGAATCCTCCTCCTGGACCGGGAAGACATGGTGCAGAAGGGCTACGGCTGGATGCTGAAGGAGGCCAGCAAACCCTATCAGAAGGAGGTGTTTGATTTCGTCATGAAGCACAAAGCTGCCATGCCACGTATTGCACTGAGGTATGCCATAGAGAAGATGCCCCCGGACCTGCGGGCGAAAGCGATGGAGAAGTAAAGTCTGAAATAGTAAGGCCCCGATGCACTACATTGTCGGAATTTGGTCTCGGGGATCTCATCGCCAAATGGCTGATGCTTAATCTGTCGTTTCAATGCGTCGTGGGTTTTCTGTAGTGGGATTTGAAGTTCTTCAATTCTCTGCTAACCCTGCTCTATTTCCCGACTATCTTTCTGCCCATTCCCTGACGGATATCACCTCCGCATAACTTCTGAGTGTAGCCAGAGTGGAAGCATGAACATCGGCGGCTGCCACTTCATGGACACCGAATTTCAGGTTACGGGTGGCACAGGCATCATGAAGCAGACAGACATGATACCCGAAATCGTGCGCTGCCCGCACCGCTGCCTCAACGCACATCTGGGTCTGCATCCCGCAGATCACCAGGGTGTCAGTTGCAAGGCCGTCAACATACTCCTTTAATCCTGTCCCAAGGAAACTGTTGACCTCCTCCTTGACAAATATTTTCTCACCCGGCAGGGGTTTCACCATCTCATTGATCTCCATGCCTGAAGCAGACTTATGCTGAATATAGATGACGGGATTGCCCGTCTCTCTGGCGGCCTGAATTGCTATGAGCGCCTTTTCTGCAGCCTTTTCAGGCTCTACAAGCTCAGACCTGCCTCCCGGGAAATAAAAGTTCTGTACGTCAATAACCAGTAACGCATAATTATCTTGCGCCTTTGCACCCAGGATTACTGCACCCAGGATCAGGGAAAGTAAAATTCTCTTCATGATGGTTAAGCAGTTTAGGAAACAAAATTAAGGGATAATTCGACAACTGGCAGGAACATCTGCTATCAAAAATTGTTATACTTTTCAGAAGAAAATATTGATGATATAAAACAAATGAAGTTATTCAAATATCTGGCGCCCGCGTTCTTAACGCTTCTGGCATTCTCATCATGCGGCAATCTTAAAGTTGACAGGGACAAGCCCTATGTGGTCATGGTCTCCCTTGATGCCTTCCGCTGGGATTATGACTCTATTCATGGCACCCCGGTGCTTGATGACATAGCCAGGCATGGAGTGATGGCAGAGAGACTTATTCCATCATTCCCCACGAAAACGTTTCCCAATCACTACACGATAGCCACCGGCCTGTACCCTGATCATCACGGCCTGGTCAACAACAGCTTCTATGCTCCCGACCTTGACCTTGTCTACCGTATCGGCGACCGCGCTATGGTTGCCAACGGTGATTTTTACGGTGGCGAGCCTATGTGGGTCACGGCCCGCAAACAGGGGATGAAATCCGCATCATTCTACTGGGTGGGCTCGGAAGCACCCATACAGGGGATACAGCCCGATTACTGGAAGCCTTTCGACGATGAGGTTGCCTTCGGAGACCGTGTTGATACCGTGCTCAAATGGCTGTCGTTGCCCGCAAATAAAAGACCTCACCTGGTCACCCTTTACTTTGAGGAGCCTGACGCCATAAGCCATAGCTACGGTCCTTACTCGACTGAGACCGGCGCTGTTGTCAGATCTCTTGACAGTCTCCTCGGGGTGCTGAGAACGGGTCTGGCGCGCCTTCCTCATGCAAAAAACATCAATCTCATAGTCCTCTCTGATCATGGCATGACAGAGGTTGATGAAGAACGATACAACTATATCTTTGACACACTGCCTCAAGCGATGGTAAAACGTATCTACGGGGGCAACCCGGCATGGGCTGTGGAGCCTGTGGAGGGTAAGATCGACAGTGTGTTGCATCTGCTGAATATCCAGCAGGGCATGAAGGCATACCGGAGGGAGGAGCTTCCGGCTCACCTTCATTACGGAACGCACTCCCGCATCCCGGCCGTTGTTCTCATAGCCGACCCAGGCTGGACAGCCGGGCTGCGTCCTGAGGCCAGGTACAGCAGGGGTGATCACGGGTACGACTGGCGGTGCAGTGACATGCACTCGATCTTCTATGCTGAGGGTCCTGCATTCAGGAGAGGCTTTGTCGCGGACACACTCTTTAATGTCGATATATACAATATAGTTACGGGCATACTGGGACTGACCCCGGCTCCCAATGACGGTGACAGACAGAGGATATCACCTTTTTTCAGGTGACCCGTAATTGGCAAAGTCGATGTTTCTGTGGATCATTTTATAGCCGGTGCGCTTTATTGGTGACGACCTGAAAATCTTCTTAAAGTCTTCAGGTGTCATATTCTGCCAGTCTCTTCTTGTCAGTGATGTGACCTGAAATTCCGGCATAAGGTCTTTGTCAGTGTATGGCACAGCCTTGTTGTTCCATGGGCAGACCTCCTGGCAACGGTCGCAGCCAAAAATCATATTTTCTGTTTTACCGCTGGCCTCTTCCGGCAGATTACCCTCATGTTCAATGGTAAGGTAGGATATACAGCGGCGTGCATCTATTGTCCGGTCGTTGCAGATGGCACCTGTAGGGCATGCATCAATACAAAGGGTGCAGGTGCCACAACGATCGCGGGCAGAAGTGTCATCATAGAGAAACTCTGCCGTGGTAACAATCTCACCGATAAAAAAGTATGAGCCTATATCCTTGTTAATTATCAGGCTGTGCCGTCCGCGCCATCCCAGGCCTGCACGTAAGGCCCATGCCTTTTCGGTAACGGGGCCTGCATCACAGAACACCCTGGATGATGCTTCCGGCACCTCTTTCTTGATGATTTTCTGGACACGGTCAAGCTTCTCTTCCATTACCAGGTGGTAGTCCCTGACCCGGGCATACCGGCTGACGAAGTAATTGTCGGCACCGGCGGAAGGTTCATTGCTGTAGTAGCGGAGACCCGCAACAATCACGGAGTTTGCGCCCTCAACCAGCGAGGTGATGTCACCTCGTTTATCGAGATTTCTCTCCAGAAATTTCATAGAGCCGCTTTTGCCGGCAGCAATCCATTCACTTATATGATGGCTGTCTTCGTGATGCGGTGAAGCATGGGCGATACCGAAAATATCAAAGCCTTCCATCCGAAGGCTTTCGCGGATTTTCCAGGTAAGCGCTATTTTACGTGCGTCAGTCAAATTATAGTTCTCAGAGCAATCCTAATTCAAGCTTAGCCTCGTCAGTCAGCATGTCGCGGTCCCATGGCGGGGTGAAGGTGAGCTTAAGGTCACACTCCTTTACCCCCCTGGTACCGGCAACCTTGTAGGTGACCTCCTCAACAAGCTCCTCAGCCATGGGGCAGTTCGGGGCGGTGAGCGTCATTGTTATATGCGCCACCTGTTCCTCATCAACCCTGACCTCATAGATAAGTCCAAGGTCATAAATGTTTACCGGTATCTCGGGGTCAAAAATGCTTTTTAGCACTCCGACTATTCTTGCTTCAGTCTCCTGTATCTCCTGTGTGTTCATGTCTGTTCCTGTGTCGATTTGTACGCCAGCGCATAGAGCCGCATCTGCTTCATCATGGCAAGCAGTCCGTTGGAGCGGGTGGGAGAGAGGTTCTCCCTCAGCCCTATCCGCTCAATGAAATAGATATCGGCACCCAGTATCTCGTCGGGGGTGCGTCCCGAAAAGACCCTCACAAGAAGAGCTACTATGCCGCGAGTTATCAGGGCATCACTCTCCGCTGTAAAGGTGATCACTCCGTCAGTTAAGGAGGGATAGAGCCACACCTTGCTCTGGCACCCCTCAATGAGGAAGTCGGGGATCTTGTGTGCCGCATCGAAGGGGGGAAGCGATTTCCCCAGGTCAATGAGGTACTCATACCGCTCCATCCAGTCGCTGAACAGCGAAAACTCCTCTATGATCTGATCCTGTATCTCGTTAATGTTCATATTCAAAGGTTATGCGAACATTTCAGTCACTTTTCCTACGCCCTGCACCAGTGCATCGATCTCCTCCTCTGTATTGTAGAATGCCATCGAGGCCCTTATGGTTCCGCTTATCCCGTATCGCTCCATCACGGGCTGGGCGCAATGTGTTCCTGTCCTTACCGCGATACCCATCTTGTCAAGAATCATGCCTGCGTCATACTGGTGTATGTTTCCGGGAAGGAATGAAATCACTGACACCTTTTGCGGAGCGGTTCCGTAAATGCGCATGCCGCTGATGGATGATAGTCCGCTTGTTGCCCTGGCAAGGAGGGTCTTCTCCCTCTCTGCCACCGCCTCACGTCCAAGGGTGGAAAGGTAATCGAGTGCTGCCGCCATGCCTATTGCTCCCGTGAAGTTTGTCGTCCCTGCCTCGAACTTGAAAGGCAGTTCGTTGTAAGTTGTCTTCTCGAAGGTAACGTTTGCGACCATATCGCCACCTCCCTGGTATGGTGGTATCTCATTAAGCAGGTTCTCTTTTCCGTAAAGCACGCCTATGCCGTTAGGGCCGTAGATCTTGTGCCCGGAGAAGACGTAGAAATCGCACCCGATGTCCGCCACATCAACGATGCCATGCTGTATGCCCTGTGCTCCGTCAACC
>JBHEOU010000078.1:0-8035 GCA_046260645.1 Bacteroidales bacterium
ATGTATGCACCCCTGTAGATGTATTTCTCCTTGTCCTGGAGGTTGGTGAGGATGTATTCTGGAAATCCGGGATCCACATCATCCGTGCTGTTGCCGTGGCCGCGGATATTGAGCCCGAAGCCTATGATGTCATCTCCGTAATTGACATATGAGGGCACTACGGTTGAGCTGTAGCCCGGCACCTGCATGACAGCAGGATAACTACCAGGCTTAACCGGCACCTGGTACCATCCCCTGATGAGGGCATTGCCCAACGAGCGCATCTCCACGAGGTATACATTATGCTTGTCAGTGCACAGGCTGTCAATACGTATCATTTTGAACTGCGGGTCAACAGTTGCCAGCTCAGCCTTTGCCCTCTGCCAGAACTCAGCGAAGTCAGGTTGGGGATCGGCTGGCGAAATAATCTTCTCCGGCTCATAGCCAAAATTGAAACTGTGTCTCTTGTTTCCCATCTTGCTCTCAAGTGAGAGGGTGGCCTTGTAGAAGCCCGGCCGGAGATCTTTGACCCTGAAGGTGAAGTGCCCGGTGCTGTTCTTCTTTACTGCCACCTCCTGGTACTTCGAGGCAAACTCCTCACCGAAGTCGGTGGTTATCTTAAGCGTGAGGGCACCACGGTATTTCTTCCTGAACTCGCTCTTCAGCGTGACCGGTATCTCTGCATCCGGAGCCCCCCTGATGATCATATCCGGTTCAATGAGTTCCGTGCCCAGGGCAAGCAGATCAAAATTTCCCCTGTTGGTCAGCTCCACAGGGCCGCCATAGAGGCCGCCGCCGCCGCCGGCATCATAGACCCTGACCGCGATGGTGTTCTTTGTGCCCCACTGTATTATTTCAGGGGGTATCCGGTATGACCGCGGCATGTCATAGGCACCGGAATAATCAGGAGGCATCTTCCCGGTACTGCCCACTTCATGTCCGTTGAAGAATGTAACATCGGAGTCATCTATCTTTCCCAGACTGAGTATCAGCCCGTCATACCTGAAGGCATTCTTCTTCATGGAGACAGGTACCACAACATTCACCCTGTACCAGGCGAAGCCGTCATACCCGGGAAACCCCTGCGCCTCCCACAGCTCCAGGGGGGAGATATCCTTCCACCAATAATCATTCATTGCCGAGTCAATATACTCAGGCTTATCACCGGTAATGAACTTCCACTCGGCCGGAACAATGCTCTGTGCATGGCAGGAACTGATGATGATCAAAGCCGCCACCGCCAAAAGAAAGTATCTCTTAATCATAATATCGAAATTTCATCTGTACCTGATATCCGATGATCTCCGCGCACTTAAGGCAGTTTAACCGTGATCTCCTCACCCGTGTAGTTTATTGTTACATCAGGAGCCCTTTCAAAGTCGAGCTTCACGGCTTTCTCCCCGGACACGCTGACTACTCCGAAAGTGCGGTTCTTAAGCATTCCCGCGAACTCACCCGTCCTGGCGCCAACCGTAAGCGTATTATCTTCGTCATTGTAGGTGAAGGGTATCAGTGTGTAGGCACCGCTCTCATAATTATTGTTATCGCCCTCATCTTCATAAAGCACAAAGCTGCCGTCAGTACCCGCATAGACGTAAAGCGTAAGCGGATCAGCAGGTTTCTCCGAAGTATACTGCAACTCGGGCCCGAAGGGAATCACCGATCCCTCCCTGACGAAGACCGGCATATAATCATACGGGGCATCCGCCTCTATCACCTCTCCTCCCTTAAAGTACCTTCCGGAGCGCATATCATACCAGCCATAGGCGGCAGGCAGGTACACCTTCCTTGAACGGGCCTTGTATACGGTAACGGGATTTACCATCAACGACGGGCCGAACATGTACTGGTCAGTGATATCGAAGACGTTTGTGTCAAGGCTGAAATCCATTGTCAGGCCTCTCATCATCGTATAATCATCAAGCCAGGAGTGTCCGGTCAGGGAGTAGATGTATGGCATGAGTCTGTATCTCAGGTTATTGTACTCAACCATTGTCTTATATGCAGGATGGTTCTCGGGGGCGGTGTTATAGATCTCCCTGAAGGGGAACTCGCCGTGCGACCTGAAGAGGGGAACAAAGGCCCCGTACTGATGCCAGCGTGTCATTAGTTCGCGCCACTCGTCAAGATCAGCCGGGGATGGATTGTGGAAACGACTCTCAACGGAGAAGCCCCCGATATCCATCGTCCAGTAAGGTATTCCTGACATGCAGAAATTGAGTCCGCAAGGTATCTGTGCTGCCATATCATGCCACCTTGCAGCGATGTCACCGCTCCAGTTTGCAGCCGAATACCGCTGCAGTCCGGCGAAAGCCGATCTTGTCAGGATGAAGACCCTGTTGTCGGGGTCTGCAGCCAGCTGACCCTCAAATACACCCTGTGCCTGTACGAGGGCATAGGCATTGAAATACCTGTCGGCAGAGCCGAGGGCCGTGGGATGCATGAGTGCTTTCCGCTCATCCATGGGCAGGTTTGAGCATATGTCCGGCTCGGTGGCATCGAGCCACCATGCATCAATGCCCTTGGTGTAGAGCGAGGTATTTACCTGGTCCCAGAAGGCTTTGCGGGCTTCAGCATTGAAGGCATCGTAGAAGGTCGAAACATACCCTATCCAGTCCTTCTGTCCTTTTTCCACGTTACGCTTGTAAAGCCATCCATTGATGTTCATGGCCTCGTAGTTTTCAGTACCGACGTAGTACTTGGGCCATACCGAGATCATGATGTTTGCGTTCAGATCGTTATGCAGGGTCCTGATCATCGCGTCCGGGTCGGGGAAACGGATGGAGTCAAACTGATGGTCTCCCCACTTGTCTATAGGCCAGTACTGCCAGTCGAGCACTATATTGTCAAAGGGTATCCTGCGTTTCCTGTATTCCTGCACTACGCCCAGCACCTCCTCCTGGGTTGTGTAGCGCTGCCGGCTCTGCCAGAATCCCATCGACCACTTAGGCATCACGGGTGCCTTTCCTGTGACAGTGCGGTACCCGCTGATAACCTCATCCATGCTTTCGCCGCTGATGAAGTAATAGTCGATACGGTCAGCCACCTCCGACCAGAATGATATCCTCTGCTGCTCCTCCTCATCGAGCGGGGTAAGGTATTTAAGGGTTATGTACGACTCACCTCCGTCAGGAATCCATTCTATCTTAATGGGATAGCGCCTGCCCTGTTCAAGGGTCATGGTGAAGTAGTTCGAAGAGGCGTTCCAGCTCTGACGCCATCGGTCGAATATCATCTTACCGTCAATCCAGAGCTTTGCATAGCCGGCAGAATTAAACATGAACTTATGTTCCCCGGAGGTGTCTGACTCAATTTCACCCTCCCATGTCACCATTCCTTCACCGAGGTTGAAACCTTCGGGAAATTTCACAAGATCAGGGATAAACTGGTAATTGATCTCGTCTTCACTCCGGATCACATGAACCTTTTTCCCCGTTTGCCGGTCAGCGTATATTGCCGCCAGTCCGCCTACGTTACCGTTTTTATCATAGAGTTTAAGGGCGGAGAGCTCGCTCCATTCACGTATGTCACCAAATTTTGTCCTGGAGTTGTTGTCCCACAGGATGCCGTAGTTTTGATTCGAGATTATGAAAGGAACCACTGCCAGGGTGTTGTACTGTAAGAGGTCTGCATCTTTGCCTTTCAGGTTCATGAATGAGGTCTGGTTGGCTCCGAGTCCGTAGATGGCTTCATCGGGGTGTGATTCAAACTGTTGTCTGATCACGTAAACGCTCTCTCCGCTCACCGTTACCGGTGTGAACGACCTTCCTCCGCCGCTCTGCTCCGCCAGAAAGACCCTACCGTCAGTGTCAGTGAAGACAACCTCGCCGGTCTTTAGCGATACCTCGGCGCTGAGCGATTTGGTGGCGAGGGTGATCTGTCCTTCGCCCTTTTCAATAGTAAACTCTGTTTCAGTTGCAGGCTGTGGAATGGTGATAAGACTGACAGTATGATGGAACTCACCTGATGGTATCGATGTTACCCTGATGATCCTGTCAGTTATCACTTTCAGGTTTATAGTCTGCCCCGGGAAGTCGGACTTCCCGTTAAGGCGCACCACAACGCCGCTATCCGTTCTCTCATAAGGTTCGGTAGAACACGACTGGCATATCAGTGCCATAATGCCCAAAACCGCCACAAGTGCAACAAGTGCTCTCATCTTGATCATAAAACTAAGTTATTTAACTATTAATTTCTTAGTTATCAATTGACTGTCATCGACAATATAATGAATTAATCTGAGATACCCTTTGCTATATCATGTCTAAGTAACAATGTAAAGCTATGAGATACATTTCTGCCAAAAAGTAAAAGCCCTTCCGCGAAACAATTCCCGAAAAATCTTAATTTTAAGCACGCAGAATAAAGTAATCAAGTGATGACTACCAGAAGAGCTTTTATTAAAAAAGGAGGGTTAACCGCAGGCGGACTGGCCACTGTCACCGCATTAGGAGGCAGCATTCTCCGGAAGGACGACAAGAATTCCGGCAGGCTGGGAGGAATGAAAGGCATCAGGATCACCGGGATGTTCATTGAGCCGATTACTATCAAGCTCGATGAACCATTTCATATATCACTGGGTGTAATGACCCAGATTGACAATGCCCTTGTTACAATTGTTCTTGAGAATGGTATTGAAGGTTATGGGGAGGCCGCACCCATTATACAGATCAACGGTGAGAACCAGGCAACCATCCTTGGTACTCTTAACAGCTGTAAGGAGTTTATTGTCGGTCAGGATATAAATAACTACAAGTCAATCGCCTACACCCTGAAGAGTGCTTTCTGGGCCCAGTCGGCCGCCAGGTGTGCTATTGAGATGGCCCTGCTTGACGCATACACAAAAGCCCTGGAGATTCCTTTTTACCGTTTCCTGGGAGGTACTGAGAACAGGATAGAGACTGATTACACTATCTCAATTGTTCCTGCGGAAGAGGCAAAGAAGCAGGCAATTAATCTGGCAGCTGAGGGTTTCAGGGTCATTAAGACAAAGGTAGGGGTTAACCTGATGGAAGACATTGACAGGGTTCTCGCAATAAGGGACGGTGCTCCTGATTGCGGAATTCTTATTGACGCCAACCAGGGTTATGTACCTAAAACGGCATTGCGCTTCATCAATGAGGTCCTGAAGCATGGGATTCATCCGGTATTGTTTGAGCAACCGGTTCTGAAGACTGACCTTGCGGGGATGAAATTTGTAAGAGACAACACAGAGGTCCTGATTGGTGCGGATGAGTCGGTATTCACAGCTGCGGATGCCATCGAAGTTGTTCGCACGGGTTGCGCCGATGTCATTAACATAAAGTTGATGAAGTCATGCATAGTAGAGTCGCTGGATATTGCTGCGATTGCACGAGGCGCCAACCTTAAACTCATGATCGGATGCATGGTTGAAACAAACCTGGGACTGGCATGTGCGGTTCATTTTGCTGCCGGTGTGGGAGGTTTCGATTTTATTGACCTCGACCCATCCTTTGATGCTGCCAGGTGCCCGGTAAAAGGAGGGCCTGACTACAATCCCCCCTACTGGACAATCGGGCAGGGCAGCGGACTGGGATTCAGCGGAAGGCAATAGAGAGGAATTAAGAATTAAGAATTAAGAATTGATAATCAGTCTCATAGGCTGAGGCGGATACGAAGTTGACTTGTGTCTTTTGACTTTACGTACTTTTGACTTTATGGACTTTTGACATTATCGACTTTCGACATTACGGACTTTATGGACTTTCGACCTATATAACTTAACAAAAAATGCCATGGGACTGATCAGGATTGAGGATATGGAGTTTTATGCCTTCCACGGGCATTATCGCGAGGAGCAGATAGTGGGAAATCACTTTCTGGTTGACGTGACCATTGAGACTGAAACTGACAGGGCGGGGAATAGTGATGAGCTGAGTGACACCCTTAATTACCAGACAGCATATCTTGTGGTAAAAAAAGAGATGGAGACCACCTCCAACCTCCTGGAGCATATTGCCACGCGGATACTTGATGCCCTTTACAGCGAGCTGGCCGGTATTAATAAAGCGACAGTAAAGGTGTCAAAGCTCAATCCCGTTATGGGCGGCCGCATTGGCAGGGTAAGTGTGGAACTGACCCGGTAAGTGCGCTTCTCCCCCGCTTCCGGCAGGTGGCCAGAGCCTGCTTCAGCAGTAGCCGGCATCTTCACCGGTCGTAAGGCCTGGGGCTGCAGTGGCGGGGTCAATTCCTTTAACCCCCGGGTTGCCGAAGGCAGCCGTGGTGGGTGTCAGCATCTTCAATAAATTGCCCTCTCCATGCGTTACGTCCCCTTTTATCTCCTATTTTTGTAGTCTCATTTTAGCAACCGATGAAAGAATCTGAAGAGATAATAAAGCCTGAATCACAGCATTTTATTGAACAAACCATTGAGAAGGACCTGAGCGCGGGTAAGAACGGCGGCCGTGTGCATACCCGTTTTCCGCCCGAGCCCAATGGTTACCTCCACATTGGACATGCGAAGGCAATATGCCTCGACTTCGGGATGGCAGAAAAGTACGGCGGTAAATGCAACCTTCGCTTCGATGACACCAATCCTACCAAAGAGGATGTCGAATACGTCGATTCCATTAAAGAGGATATCAAGTGGCTGGGCTTCACCTGGGAGGACCGGGAGTACTATGCTTCCGACTACTTCGGCAAACTGTGGGACTTTGCCGTGACGCTGATCAAGCGTGGCCTCGCCTACGTTGATGACCAGAGCGCCGAGACCATATCAGAACAGAAAGGCACCACCACCCAGTCGGGCATGGCCAGTCTGTACCATGATCGCAGCATTGAGGAGAACCTTGATCTCTTCTTCCGCATGAACGAGGGGGAATTTGAGGAGGGCAGCCGCGTGCTCAGGGCCCGTATTGACATGGCCTCTCCCAACATGCACATGCGTGATCCGATTATCTACCGCATTCTCAAGACCCCGCATCACCGCACCGGAACAAAGTGGAAGGTCTATCCGATGTACGACTTCGCCCACGGGCAGAGTGATTACTTCGAGGGCATCACTCACTCGCTCTGCACCCTCGAGTTCGAGGTGCACAGGCCTCTGTACGATTGGTTTATAGATCAACTTAAAACAGATGATTACCGTCCGCGACAGATAGAATTCAATCGTCTTAACCTCACCTATACGGTGATGAGCAAGCGCAAGCTTCTTGAGCTGGTGAAGGACGGCGTGGTGAAGGGCTGGGATGACCCGCGCATGCCAACCCTCTGCGGCCTGCGGCGAAGAGGATATACTCCGGAGTCGATCAGGCGTTTTGTTGACCTCATAGGTTACACCAAGGTCGAAGCCATAAATGACGTCTCCCTCCTTGAGTACGCCATCAGGGAAGACCTGAACAAGCGGGCCCCGCGTGTCTTCGGTGTGCTGCATCCCCTTAAGGTTATAATCACCAACTACGCTGAAGGAACCACCGAGAATATGGAGATAATCAATAATCCCGAGGATGAGACACAGGGAATGCGACTTGTCCCGTTCAGCAGGGAGGTTTATATTGAGCAGGAGGACTTCATGGAGAACCCTCCTCACAAGTTTTTCCGTCTTGCACCGGGGCAGGAGGTGCGGCTCAAGGGAGCCTATATAATCAAATGTACCGGTCTGAAAAAGAACGACGCGGGTGAGATTGTGGAGGTGCACTGCACCTATGATCCGGCTACGCGCAGTGGCGGACCGGAATCGGACCGCAAGGTCAAGGGCACGCTGCACTGGGTATCAGGGGCACATGCAATTGATGCTGAGGTCAGACTATACGACAGGCTCTTCAATGATGAGGATCCCTCCGGTCACAAGGATATCGATGCAAGGGCGTTTCTTAACCCCGGCTCACTTACCGTCCTCACCGGCTGCAAGGTTGAACCGTCGCTTGCAGAGGCTGGGCCGCTAACCAGGATTCAGTTCCAGAGGGTCGGTTACTTCTGTACCGATTATGACAGCCAGCCCGGGAAGCTTGTTTTCAACCGTACCGTAGGGCTGAAGGATACCTGGGCTAAGATGAACAGATAACCTCCGGCAATTTCCGTCCGGAGACCATGAAAA
>JBHEOU010000079.1:0-2457 GCA_046260645.1 Bacteroidales bacterium
ATTCTGTCTCTGACACGATGCCTTTCTTCTCGTAATCAAGATCGAGCTGCTGTCCGATGCATACCTGTATCGCCGTGCGGTTGAACAGCTTCAGTGTCTTCGCCAGCGCCTTTTCGGGTGCCTGGCCGATACACTCCCCTGCCACGAAGGCCATCACGTCGCCTGAGAGGATCGCCTGGTCATGACCCCATTTCGAGTGGACCGTCGGAGATCCTCTTCGTATGTCAGCGTTGTCAATTATATCGTCGTGTATGAGGGTAAAGTTATGGAACACCTCAATGCCCACCGCCGGCATCACTGCCTCATCGATCTTATCCTTGAAGAGGTTGCATGCCAGCAGGCACATAACCGGCCTGAGTCTTTTTCCCCCTATGGAGAGGATGTATCTCACGGGGGCAAAGAGTTTGTCAGCCTCGGCTGATACACCCAGGCCTGTGATGGCCTTATCTGACAAATCTCTTAAATAATCGCTGGTAAACATTTCGTTTTTCGTTAACCGTTAAGTGCTTCAGCGCCGCCGACCACCTCGAGCAGCTGATTGGTGATGGCCGCCTGGCGTGCCTTGTTGTACTGCAGTGTAAGCTCCCTGATGAGATCGGTGGCGTTATCTGTTGCCTGGTGCATGGCCGTCATGCGTGCCCCGTGTTCAGCGGCAAATGATTCGCGCAGCGCCTTGTAGAGCTTTATGCGTAATGTCTTGGGGATCAGCTCGGCGACGATGCTTACCTGGTCGGGCTCATAGATGTAGTCAGTATAAACCGCTCCCTCCCCGACTGTCTCTGCCACCGAAACAGGCAGGTACAGCTCCTCTGTGAGTTTCTGTACTGCAGCATTTTTGAACTGGTTGTAAACTAACTCTATCACGTCAAACTCTCCGGTCAGGTAGAGTTCCGTGAGTCTGTCGGCCACCTGCGCCACCTTTTCAAATGAGAGTCCGGTGTAGAGATTGCTGTGATCTTCAAGAATATTGCATTTCATCTTCCCGAGGACGTCATGGCCCTTCTTTCCCACGGTCATGAGCCAGAGGTCGCCATTTTGCATCTGTTCACTGTATTTATCGGTCATCAGACGCCTGGCATCCCTTATCACGTTGGCGTTGAATGCCCCGCAGAGCCCCTTGTTGGAGGTTACCACCACCAGCAGGAACTTACCGTTGCCATTCTTTCTTTCTTCGTAGATATTCTCGATCTCAGTATCGCGGAGAGCAGCGCTCAGTCCTGCCTGTATTTCATTAAGCTTTTCGGCATAGGGCCTGAGCTGTACTATAGCATCCTGTGCCTTGCGAAGCTTGGATGCCGCCACCATCTTCATAGCTGAAGTGATCTGGCGCGTTGATTTGACCGAGCTGAGTCTGACCCTTATTGCCTTTAGGTTTGCCATCTTGCTTAACCTGATTTAATGCTACTTTGACGAATAGCGACCTGCAATATCTGCAGCCGCCGCGTCAAGAACAGCTGTAACCTCATTGTCTAACACGCCACTGGCGATCTTCTCCAGCACATCAGCATGATTGCTCCGGAGGAAAGCCAGATAATCATTTTCAAAGTCCTTCACCTTGTGCACCGGCACACTCTTCAGCAGTCCCTTTGTGCCGCAGTACAGTATGGCAACCTGGTCTTCCACCTTCATGGGTGAGAAGAGGTTCTGCTTAAGTATCTCTACGTTCTTTGATCCCTTGTCGAGAACCGCAAGCGTGGAAGGGTCAAGATCGGACCCGAACTTGGAGAAGGCCTCCAGCTCACGGTACTGCGCCTGGTCAACCTTCAGCGTCCCGGCCACCTTTTTCATTGATTTGATCTGGGCGTTGCCCCCGACCCTTGATACAGAGATACCAACGTTGATGGCAGGCCTGATACCTGCATTGAAGAGGCTCGACTCAAGAAAGATCTGCCCGTCAGTGATGGAGATCACGTTGGTGGGGATATATGCCGAAACGTCACCTGCCTGTGTCTCGATGATAGGCAATGCGGTCAGTGACCCTCCGCCCTTGACTAAATGCCTGATAGATTCAGGTATGTCATTCATGCGCTGTGCCACCTCTTCTGACTCGATGATCTTTGCTGCTCTCTCAAGGAGGCGTGAGTGGAGGTAGAAGACGTCACCCGGGTAGGCTTCGCGACCGGGCGGACGGCGCAACAGCAGTGACACCTCGCGGTATGAAACGGCCTGCTTTGAGAGGTCGTCATAGATGATCAGGGCATCACGGCCGGTGTCACGGAAGAACTCACCAATGGCGGCGCCCGCAAAGGGCGCATAGAACTGTGCGGCTGCGGAGTCGGCAGCGGTAGCGCTGACAATGACGGTGTATTCCATGGCTCCGTAACCCTCAAGAGTCATGGCGATGTTCGCAACATTAGAGCCCTTCTGTCCTATGGCCACATAGATGCAGTAGACCGGCTTCCCCTTGTCGAACTCGCTCTTCTGGTTCAGGATGGTATCAACCGCTATGGCGGTCTT
>JBHEOU010000079.1:2467-7447 GCA_046260645.1 Bacteroidales bacterium
GTATCATGGCATCAATGGCCTTCAGCCCTGTCTGAAGGGGCTGTTTCACCGGCTGCCTGAAGATGACCCCCGGAGCCTTTCTCTCGAAGGGCATCTCATAGAGCTCGCCTGTAATGGGGCCACGACCGTCAATGGGAGCACCCGTGGTGGTGATCACCCTGCCGAGAAGGCCCTCTCCAACCATGATCGACGAGATCCTGCCTGTACGGCGTACGATGTCTCCCTCCTTTATCTTTTCAGAAGCACCAAGGATAACAGCACCCACATTATCCTCCTCGAGGTTGAGAACAATGCCCTTGATGCCGGATTCCACAAATTCTATCAGTTCATTGGATCCGACGTTCATCAGGCCGTAGATATGCGCAATGCCGTCGCCGACCTGCAGTACCGTTCCCACTTCCTCAATATCAATGGCCGTCTTTACTCCTTCAAGCTGTTGCTTTAAAATCTGTGATACCTCTGAAGGTTTAATATTAGTCATATATCTAACTCTTATATTCTATTCTTCGGCATAAGCTGCCAGTGAAAATTCCTTTCTGTAATTGTTCAGCCTGTTCCTGACGCTTGCATCAATATAGGCATCATCAACCCGGAGAATGAACCCTCCGATAATCGAGTCGTCAACCTTTTCAATGTATTCGATGTCGCCTTTCTCCTTCCCGGCAATAAGTGCCGCCATCTCCTCCTTCAGTTTGCCACTGACGGGAATGGCCGTGGTGATGGTGACCTGGCGAATCCCGCGGTGACGGCGCGTCAGGTCAATGAAGTTCCTGGCTGCGGCTGCCAGGTAGTCGCCCCGGTCATGGTCGAACATCAGTCCTATAAACTTGACTGTCAGCTTTTCAGCGTCATCGCCCACTAGCGCCACTATGACCTCTTTCCTCTTCTGCTGTGATAGCACTGGATTGTTTATGACTGCCTTCACCTCACTCATGGAGCAAAGGTGGCTGACGGTCTTCATGTCACGGTAAAGGGTGTCAGTGACGTCACGGTCAAGGGCGAGTTCAAAGAGCGCCTTTGCATATCTTACCGCAATCTTGCTTGAGTTCATAGGGTCAGTTGCGGTTTGCTTCGATCTCTTTGATGTACCTTTCAATCAGCTTCTGCTGTTGGGCGTCGCTCTTGAGCGTTTCACCCACCACTTTTGAGGCTACTTCTATTGCCAGCCGGGCTACCTCGCGCTTCACCTCTGTGATGGCGGTGACCTTCTCGCGCTCAATGAGCTCCTTTGCCCTGCGGACGAGCGCATCCGATTCCGACTGGCTCTTCTCCTTGGCCTCTGTCATCATGCGTTCATAGGCAGCCCTGGCATCACGAAGGATCTTATCCCTCTCCTCGCGTGCCTTGCGCAGGATGATCTCATTGTCAGCCTGCAGCACCTTCATCTCCTCGCGCGCCTTCTCAGCAGAATCAAGAGCGTTACGGATCATATCCTCACGCGCCTGTACAGCCTTCATGATTGGCCCCCATGCAAATTTCCACAGGAGGAGAACCAGCATGAGGAAGATCAGTGTTGTCCAGAAAACGGTCCCGATGGCGGGACTGGCGAGACTGCTTTGTAGTAACATATTGTTCTGTGTTTTTTTGGATTCATTGGGAAAGCCTGCAACCAACCGTTGCAGGCTTTGCTTTCTGCTTACTTGATCATTGCAATAACAATGGCAAAGAGGGCTGCTCCCTCAATGAGTGCTGCTGAGATGATCATGGCAAGCTGGATCTTTGAGTAAGCCTCGGGCTGACGTGCGATGGCATCCATGGCTGAGCCGCCGATGCGGCCGATACCCAGTCCTGCGCCTATCACTGCAAGCCCTGCTCCTACTGCTGCGAATGAAATTACTGCTTGTGTTTCCATAATTCTAATTTTAAAATAACAAAATGATATATTGATCTTAATGATGTTCCGCTTCAGCTGTGGCCATGCCTATGAAGAGGGCCGACAGCAGTGTGAAGACGTATGCCTGAAGGAAGGCCACCAGCAGCTCTATGCAGTACATGAACAACACAAAGAAAATGGAGACCGGGGCTACGAACACCGTCTTGAATATAAATATCAGAGATACCAGGCTCAGGACGATGATATGCCCTGCGGTGATGTTGGCAAAGAGACGCACCATGAGAGCAAACGGCTTGGAAAAGAGCCCGATGATCTCAATGGGTATCATTATGGGTAACAGCCACACCGGAACCCCGGGAGCTGCAAATACATGCCTCCAGTGTGTCTTGTTGGCACTGATTTGCGTGATCAGGAAAGTGCAAATTGCCAAAACAAATGTCACGTTGATGTTGCCGGTCACATTGGCGCCAAAGGGGAAAAAGGGAATAAGGCCGAGCAGGTTGTTGAAAAGAATAAAGAAGAATACCGTCAGCAGGTAGGGCATAAACTTTGAATACTTATGCTCACCTAGATTGGGGATGGCAATGTCATCTCTGATAAACATGATTATCGGTTCAAAAAAGCCCTGAAGCCCCTTTGGGGCGCTGATGCCACTCTTTTTATACGAAGCTGCCAGGGCGGTCATCAGCCAGAGAAGGATCACCGATACCACAATCATCCCGAAGATGGCCTTGGTAATTGAAAAGTCGAGAGGAAGTTTAGATCCATCATAATGACCTTCTGCATTCACCCTGACAATCTTTCCTGCATTCTCACCGTCATGGGCAATTGCATACCCCAGGTGACTGTGCCCGTGAGCCAGCTTACGCGATGAAAAGATGTGAAGGCCTGACTCCTTGTCTATTATGATCACAGGGAGATATATTGCCACAGAGCTGCCGTCCTTCTTCGTTAGGATGTGCCATTCATGTGAGTCTGCCACATGCTCCATGATAAATGTGCTGGCATCAAATTCCTCTTCGTTTTCGTGTGATTTCTGATCCTCTTCCCCGGTTCCGGAGGAGATGGCCGGAAGAGATCCAGCCAATAATCCGAGCATCAGGATCAGAGTGTATAAATACCTGTTTTTCAAGCTAATTTCATTTAAACCGACTTCCTTTTCAGGACATTGAAAATTGTTAGAAATACAAAAACAGTGAATGCCAAATATAGGATAAAAAATAATATTACTGACCCGGTCTGGCTGTTTTTAAAGACCACGAAGAAGAGCAGGGCGAGAACAAATGAGAGCAGCATCTTAACGCCCAGCGTTATAAGTGTCATGAACACACTTTTCTCGGGATCTGAGCGTTGACCGTTAAAAAAAATCAGGAGCGAAATGAATGCAATGATTGAAAATGCTCCCGCGAGAATGACGGAGCTTACCGGGTTGAAAAGGTCGGGCAGGATTCTGTTCAGACCAAGGACCGTTATGATGATCACCATGGAGAGGATCAGGAGGAGCAGGTAATGTCTTTTGGCCTCAGGGGTAAACATTTTATTTGTTTCTGAGTGCCTCCTTGATTACCAGCCACATGGCAGCTGTCACGCCGAGGAGTGACAGTATCACGGTCAGCCAGGGCTCTGTTCCCGCCAGCTTGTCGAGCTTGACTCCTCCCAGTGAGGTTATTACAATGATTATCACCATCTGAATGGCGATGGTGCTGTACCTGGAATAGGCAGAGAGGCCCTCCTGGCCGCTATTTTTCTCCTTCTTTGGGTCTGACTGCTGTTGATCCTCCATTTTCACCCTCTTTCATGGCGCAGTTGCCGGTGAAGACAGCTCCCGGTTCAATGGAAAGCTTGTTGGTAATGATGGTACCGTTGATTTTTGATGAAGCCTTCAGGTTGAGAAGCTGTGTGACGGTAATCTTCCCGTCAATCAGTCCTGACACCTCCGAATTCTTACACTCCACCTCACCCTTGACGCGGCCTGTAGCTCCTATCACGACCTTGCCCTTGGTTACCATATTCCCGTTCAGGACGCCGTCAATGCGAATATCCCCCGTTGATTTGACATCGCCCGTGATCTCTGTGCCCTGGCTGATGAGGTTGACTGCTGTGCCGTTGTCTGTCTCGATGATTTTTGCCATAATGATATCTGTTTCCCTTATTTCCCTGAGATTAATTAACCCACAAATATAAAAAGTATTGTGGCTGATGATAAAAAAGAAAGCGGAATTACCGCTCTCCTGATTTATCTTACTCTGCCGGCTGTGGGTCGTAGGCCCACTTTAGCCATATGCTTCCCCAGGTGAATCCACCGCCGAAGGCTGCAAGAATCAGGTTATCGCCCTTTTTGAGCCTGTGTTCAAACTCCCATATGCACAGGGGAATTGTTGCGGCAGTAGTATTTCCGTAGTTCTGAATGTTGATCATCACCTTCTCAGGTGGCAGTCCCATCCTGCGTCCGGTGGCATCAATAATCCTGAGGTTGGCCTGGTGAGGCACCAGCCAGGCTATGTCTTCGGAACGGAGGTTGTTCTTCTCCATTATCTCCGCAGCCACGTCAGCCATTTTTGAGACGGCAAACTTGAAGACAGCCTGTCCCTCCTGGTAGAGGAAGTGCTCACGCCCGCCCACGGTCTCATGCGATGCCGGCCTGAGTGATCCTCCCGCCTTCAGGTGAAGGTATTTCCTGCCTGACCCGTCAACCTTCAGGATATGGTCCATTACGCCATACTCTTCATCTGTTGGTTCCAGCAATACGGCGCCGGCACCATCTCCGAAGAGCGTGCAGGTTGTCCGGTCAGTATAGTCAGTGATTGATGACATCTTGTCAGCGCCAACAATAATGACTTTCTTATATCTGCCTGACTCTATGTATGATGCACCGGTCTGAAGTGCAAAGAGAAAACCGGAACAGGCTGCCCCTATATCGAAGCTGAAGGCATTCTTTATCCCGACCTTGTCGCAGATGATGTTTGCCGTTGCCGGGAATGCCATGTCAGGGGTAACTGTGGCACAGATTAGAAGATCAACCTCGTCAGGGGATGTTTTCGTCTTCTCAAGCAGGCCTCTGACTGCCGGTTCTCCAAGGTCTGAGGTGCCCTTTCCTTCTCCCTTCAGTATCCTTCTCTCCTTTATCCCGACGCGCTGCATTATCC
>JBHEOU010000079.1:7457-7993 GCA_046260645.1 Bacteroidales bacterium
TCCACTCGTCGCTGGTATCCACCATGGTTGAGAGTTCCTGGTTGGTGAGGCGGTATTCCGGCACCCACGCGTTAATCCCTGTTATTGCTGCTCTTATTTTCGTCATGCTCCTATCGCCTCCTTGATCTTCCTGGCAAGGTCGGCATGGACCACATCACGGGTCTGTAGTATCATATTCATTATTGCCGTCCGGTTTGAGATGCCGTGGCCAACCACGACATTTTCGTTGATTCCGAGAACCGGTGTACCACCTACAACCTCGAAGTTAAGCCTGTCAAAGAAGCTGTCTTTAATCCCTTTTGACATGGCCACTGTATAGAATTTCTCGGCCATTTTAAGGACCACATTACCCACAAAGCCATCACAAACGATCACATCGGTCATCTCATCTGTAAAAAGATGGTTGCCTTCAATATTGCCCCTGAAGAGGATGCCACTGCTTTCTCGCAGGAGCTCGTAGGCGGCTTTCACAACCGAGGAGCCCTTTGATTCCTCCTCCCCGATGTTAAGAAGGCCTACCGAGGGTTCTTTTATGC
>JBHEOU010000008.1:0-9474 GCA_046260645.1 Bacteroidales bacterium
ATCAGATACATCGGCGTTGAGGCCCTGACTGTGGTGACATCATAGGTCTCAAGGTAGTAGATCACATCACGAACTGCATCAAGTCCCTCCTGTAAGGTAAAATGTATCTCGTGGTGTACTGTACCGATATGGTCCGCAACTTTTCCGGCTGAAGCCAGGTCAGGTGACCCCTCCAGCCCGATGGCAAACGAGTGCAGCTGAGGCCACCATGCCTCTGCCTTGTCGTCAGTCTCAATCCGGCGGGCAGCGTACTTTTTGGCAATGGCTGATATGACCGAGCTGTCGAGACCACCTGAGAGAAGCACCCCATAGGGTACGTCCGACATCAGTTGGCGGTGCACGGCTCTCTCCAGTGCTTCACGCAAAATGACAATGTCTGTTTTTGCGTCTGCCACTGCCTCGTAAGCGGTCCAGTCGCGACTGTACCATTTCGTGAAGGCTTCATCCCTGCTGTAGTAGTAATGACCCGGCGGAAAGAGCTCAATCTTGCTGCATACCCCTTCAAGAGCCTTAAGCTCTGATGAGAAATAGAGATTGCCGAAGAGGTCCCATCCCATGTAAAAGGGGATAATCCCGATATGATCACGTGCCGCCAGGTAACAGTCGTTCACCTCGTCATAAAGAACAAAGGCGAAGATGCCATTCATCTCGTCGAGAAAATGAGGCCCCTTGTCTTCATACAGAGCCAGAATGACCTCGCAGTCGGACTGGGTGGTAAAATCATACTTATCACGGTAACGCTCCCTTATGTCACGGTGATTGTAGATCTCCCCGTTGACGCCCAGAATAAGCCGGCGGTCGCGGCTGTAAAGCGGCTGGCCTCCCGACTGAGGGTCAACTATCGAAAGTCTTTCATGAGCAATGATGGCCTTCTCGCCGCAATAGATTCCTGACCAGTCAGGGCCGCGGTGCCGCAATTTTTTAGACATCTCAAGAACCTGTGGCCGCAGCTCCTCCGCCCTCACTTTCAGATCAAAAACACCAACAACCCCGCACATATAACAAATAATGATTTATGAATTTAAGGGAGCAAAAATATCATTATTTATTATATAATGGGCTTATTTGATAATTATTTATAGCTTTTTTATTTTTATGCTTAATATTTTGTACTACATAAATGCGAAATACAATACTTAATGGTCTACGACCAACCTTCATAGGGTAATGCTCTTTTCTACAATACTTTATGGCCTACCGCCAAATTTTGCCGGCTGCCGACCGGGGACTGCCGACTGTGAACTATTGCCTACTCCCTATTCCCTACTGCCTGATAAGACTTGACTGAAGACTGAGGACTGAAGACTGAAGACTGAAGACTACTGACTATTATAACTATCAAAGAAATCATTCCCCTTGTCATCCGTCAGTATGAATGCGGGCATGTTCTTCACCACGATCTTGCGGACAGCCTCCATCCCCAGCTCCTCAAAATCAACCACCTCAACCGACAGGATGTTCTCCTCGGCAAGGATGGCTGCCGGTCCGCCAACAGAACCCAGGTAGAAGCCACCATACTTTTTGCATGCATCAATGACCTGCCGCGAACGGTTCCCCTTGGCCAGCATGATCATCGACCCGCCGAGGCTCTGGAAAAGATCAACGTAACCGTCCATACGCCCTGCCGTGGTGGGACCGAATGAGCCGGAGGCCATGCCCGTGGGCGTCTTGGCCGGGCCGGCATAATAGACCGGGTGCTTTTTGAAATACTCAGGAATGGGTTTGCCCTCATCGAGCATCTGCTTGATCCGCGCATGGGCCATGTCACGGGCCACTATCAGCGTCCCGCTGAGGCTTAGCCTTGTCCTGACCGGGTACTTCGTCAGCTCTGCCAGTATCTCCTTCATGGGACGTTCAAGGTCTATCTGCACGGGTTTGTCGAGCTCGGGAGCCTTCTCAGGCATGAACCTGGCCGGATCAGTCTCAAGCTGCTCGATGAAGATCCCCTTTGAGGTGATCTTACCCTTTATGTTGCGGTCGGCGCTGCAGCTGACACCAATGCCAACCGGACAGGAGGCAGCGTGTCGCGAAAGGCGTATGACACGCACATCGTGAACAAAGTATTTTCCGCCGAACTGGGCCCCCACCCCGAACTCCTGGCAGATGAGCTCTATCTTCTCCTCCCACTCCCTGTCGCGATAAGCCCTCCCGGCGGCGTTGCCCGTAGCCGGCAGGTCATCAAGATAACCGGCAGAGGCAAGCTTCACGGTCTTCAGGGTCATCTCAGCCGAGGTGCCGCCTATGACAATGGCAAGATGATACGGCGGACAGGCCGAAGTGCCCAGATCCTCTATCTTCTCACGTATGAACTTCCGGAGAGAGGCCTCGTTAAGCAACGATTTGGACTGCTGGTAGAGGAAGCTCTTGTTGGCTGAGCCACCTCCCTTGGCAACAAAAAGAAACCTGTATTCATCACCGGGACACGCCGCCAGATCTATCTGCGCCGGCAGGTTGCTGCCGGTATTCTTCTCCTCGAACATGGTGGTCGGCACTATCTGTGAATAACGAAGGTTCTTTTCGTTATAGGTCTCCCATATACCCTTGCTTATATGCATTGCATCATCGGTGCCGGTGAACACATCCTCTCCCTTCCACCCCATCACAATGGCAGTACCGGTGTCCTGGCACCATGGCAGCTTGCCTTCAGCCGAGATAACCGTGTTGCGCAGCATCACCCACGCCACAAACCTGTCATTGTCCGTCGCCTCCGGATCCTTGAGTATATGCGCAAGCTTCTCGAGATGCGAGGTGCGGAGGTAAAAATTGACATCGATGAAGGCCTGCTGAGCAAGCATTCTGAGAGCCTCGGGCTGAACCTGGAGCACCCTCCTGCCACAGCATTCAGTCACCCTGACATGATCAGCGGAAAGAAGACGGTACCGTGTTTCATCCTCCCCGTGCTGGAAAGGCTTCTCGTAAATGAATTCTGCCATGATTGTGCTGTTTTTAAATGATACAGTATCAAATATAATAAAAGGAAGGCAATAGAGAAGCGACCGTTAAAAAATGACCCGCCAGCTGGCGGGTCATTTAGCGAAGCTGTCAGACTGCAGGGAAGGCTGCACACAATAGCCAATAGTGCTGTTTTCTATTTGGATTCCGTCTAAATAATGAAAGTCGATAAAAATTATACTGCAGGCCGAAAACGTTTGAAATAACAAATGCCACGCAAACGCCCGAAAAATCGGCCTGAAGAAGCTTCAAAAGCGTGTTGCTGAACCGGATTTTCAACTAATTTTGAGTAAGTTATGTGATTCGGGTAGTAAAACTAACAGCTAACAGACTATGAATGTGATCTTCAGGCGGAAACCAACGCTCTCTTTCTGGCAGATCTGGAATATGAGTTTCGGTTTCATGGGCATCCAGTTTGGCTTTGCCCTGCAGAACGGAAACGTAAGCCGTATCTTTCAGACACTTGGTGCTGATATTGACAATATCCCAATACTCTGGATCGCCGCTCCGGTGACGGGCCTGCTGGTGCAGCCGATCATAGGTCACATGAGCGACCGTACATGGAACCGCATGGGGCGTCGCCGTCCCTTCTTCCTCACCGGTGCCATTCTGGCCTCCCTTGCCCTGGCGGTAATCACCAACTCACCTACATGGATCTTCGCCACCGCGATGCTCTGGATATTGGATGCATCAATAAACATCTCCATGGAACTTTCAGGGCATTCGTAGGCGACATGCTCTCTTCAAAGCAGCGAACCACGGGGTTTGCCATGCAGAGCTTCTTCATCGGGATAGGGGCCGTCGCAGGCAGCTTCCTGCCCTGGATACTCGCCAACTGGTTCAACGTTGCGGAGGTGCCCGCAGAAGGAAAACTGATCCCCTTTAACCTCAAGCTCTCATTCTACATAGGTGCCGGTGTACTTCTGCTGGCAGTGCTCTGGACAATACTCCGGACGAAGGAGTATTCGCCTGAAGAGCTCGAGGAGTTTGAGAAGGGAGAGAAGGTTGCACGGGGCGAATTAATGGAGCAGCAGAGAGAGGCCATCAGAGTGCAGAGAGAAAGCAGGCCGGTTAACTTTTATCGTACGGGAATCATCTGGATGTCAATAGGCCTTGTCTTTACATTCATTCTCTCCAGGGCTGACCTTGAGAAGGAGCTGTACGTCGTTACCGGCGGCGTAGCCTTCTTCGGCCTGCTGCAGATCGTGGCGGGCGCCCTGAAATCGGCAGGGCAGGGAGGCAACGGCCTGAACAGCATCCTCACCGACCTGAAGCACATGCCGGCCACCATGGGGCAGCTTGCCGTAGTTCAGTTCTTTACATGGTTCGCCCTCTTCTCACTCTGGATCTATACCACCTCGGCTGTGACATCGCAGGTATACGGTACCTCAGACACCACCTCACTGGCATACAACGAGGGTGCAAACTGGGTGGGCGTGCTCTTCGGCGTCTATAACGGCTTCTCCGCTCTGGTAGCTTTCCTGCTCCCGGTACTGGCAAAGTACACCTCGAGGAAGCTTACCCACACTATCTGCCTCCTGATCGGCGGCCTCAGCCTGATGTCAATAACCCTGATACACACACCCGGCATGCTGGTTCTTCCCATGCTCGGCATCGGGCTGGCATGGGCGAGCATCCTCTCAATGCCTTATGCCATACTGACCGGCTCACTGCCTCATAACAAGATGGGCATCTACATGGGCATTTTCAACTTCTTCATCGTCATTCCCCAGATACTTGCAGCCAGCATACTCGGAAGCATGGTCAAGCATCTCTTCGATGGCAACACCATGCTCGCACTGGTATCCGGAGGCATCTCGATGGTCATAGCCGCCATCTCGGTACGCTTCGTTAAAGATGTTGACGACAAGAGATAACGATGGAACTGAAAGGATGCATATTTGACCTCGACGGGGTCATAGTCGATACTGCAAAGTATCACTTCATGGCATGGCGACGCCTGGCCAAGGAGCTTGGGTTTGAATTTACCCTTGACCAGAACGAAGCGCTGAAGGGGGTAAGCCGGATGGCATCGCTTGAGATACTGCTGAAGACCGGCGGAGTATCAGTGAGCGAAGAGGAAAAGGAGCATCTCGCCGCACGCAAAAACGGATGGTATGTCGAATTCATCTCTGGCATGACCCCCGAAGAGATCCTGCCCGGAAGCATCAGACTGCTTAAGGCTCTGCAGAAGGAAGGTATTCTTACCGCCATCGGTTCGGCGAGCAGGAATGCAGGAACAATTCTCGACGGTATTAAACTCCGTGAAATGTTCGACGTGATAGTTGACGGCAACAAGATTCACAAGGCCAAGCCCGACCCGGAGGTGTTTCTCCGCGGCGCACAGGAGATGAACCTGCATCCTTCAGAGTGCATAGTCTTTGAAGATGCGCAGGCAGGCATTGAGGCTGCATTAGCCGGGGGAATGAGATGCGTGGGGGTGGGCAACCCCAAACTGCTCGGGAAAGCCAATATGGTCATTCCCGACCTGAAAAAAATTACTGTGAAACAACTGAGAAACCTATAGTGTGAAATGACTGATTCACGATTCCAGTCCGATGAGTGGAAAATCATCGAGACACGTTTTGACCCTGAGAGTGGCCGCGACTCTGAGAGCATCTTTGCCCTTGGTAACGGCATGATGGGACAGAGGGCCAACTTCGAAGAGACTTACTCCGGTGACACCCTGCAGGGAACCTATGTAGCAGGAATATATTACCCTGACAAGACCGTGGTGGGATGGTGGAAAAACGGCTACCCTGAATACTTCGCCAAGGTGCCCAACGCGCCCTCATATACCGGCATCATCGTCCGCATAGACGGCGAAGAGCTTGACCTTGCCAGTTGCAAGATAAAGAGCTTCCGCAGGGAGCTTGACATGAAGGAAGGGGTGCTGACGCGAACCTTCAAGGCAGTGATGCCCTCAGGCAGGGTGGTTGAGGTAAGGGCAAAAAGGTTCCTCTCAATGAGCGAACCCGAAAGAGCCGCAATAAGATATTCCATAAGCATCAAGGGAGGCAGCGGGACGGCAGAGATCATCCCCTGGCTCAATGCCGATGTCCATAATGAAGATGCCAACTACGACGAAAAGTTCTGGGAGAATGAGTCTGCAGAATTTCTCGGCACAGGAGCGGTAGTTATTGCGCAGACACGCAAGACGGCCTTTGTCGTCGCCACGGCAATGGAGAATACCTTTACCGTAAACGGAAAACCCTCGAAGGTCAAACCGGTTCTTACCGTAACTGACAAGACGGCTAACTGCTCAATCACCTCCCATTATACCGACGGCGATACCCTCGAGGTAACCAAGTACGTTGCCGTTCTTTCCTCATTTAATCATCCCGTGGAAGGCCTTGCAGGAAAAGCCATGTCCGCCGCTGGCGAGGCAGCCTCAAAGGGCTTTGATGCCATGCTCAGTGATCATAAACAAGCATGGGAAAATAAATGGGAACACGGTGACATCGTAATAAAGGGGGACATCGCAGCCCAGCAGGGAATCAGATTTAATATCTTCCAGCTGAACCAGACCTACACCGGCGAGGATCCGCGCCTCAACATAGGTCCCAAAGGCTTCACCGGCGAGAAATACGGCGGCAGCACATACTGGGATACGGAAGCCTTTGCCTTCCCGTTCTATCTCAGCACCGCCGACACACATGTAGCCCGGAACCTGCTGTTATACAGGTACAAGCATCTCGGTAAAGCTATTGAAAATGCACAAAAACTGGGATTCACCGGCGGCGCTGCCCTCTATCCCATGGTCACGATGAATGGCGAGGAGTGCCATAATGAGTGGGAGATAACCTTTGAGGAGATACACCGCAACGGCGCTATCGCCTATGCAATCTTCAACTATATAAGGCATACCGGCGACCAGGATTACCTTGTCGAATACGGGCTGGAGGTGCTGATAGCACTCTCCCGGTTCTGGGCACAGCGCTGCAACTGGTCACAGGAGAAAAACCAGTATGTCATCCTCGGTGTCACCGGTCCGAATGAATATGAGAACAACGTTAATAATAACTGGTATACCAACACCCTCGCCCGCTGGACTTTAAAATATACCTCTGATTCGCTGGCATGGCTCAGGTCGGCCAGTGAAATAAAATATAACTCGGTTGTGGCCCGCACCCGTCTTGACACACAGTGTGAGCTCAGTCTGTGGAAAGAGATTGTCAGCAACATCTACCTTCCCGTCCACTATGATCTGGGCATCTTCCTGCAACAGGACGGCTTCATGGACAAGGTGCAGCAGACTGTTAAAGACCTTGATCCTGCCGAGAGGCCCCTGAACCAGAACTGGTCATGGGACCGCATTCTCCGCTCCGTATTCATCAAGCAGGCAGATGTGCTCCAGGGAATATACTTCTTTGAGGATGAGTTTGATGAGGAGACCATCAGGCGCAACTTCGACTTCTATGAACCGCGGTGCGTACATGAATCATCCCTCTCGGCGAGCATACACTCTGTGCTGGCTGCAAGACTGCACGACACCGAAAGCGCCTATACCCTTTACCTCCGAACCGCAAGGCTTGACCTTGACGACTACAACAGGGAGGTGAAGGACGGTCTTCACATCACAAGCATGGCTGGCACATGGCTGGCAATAGTCGAAGGCTTCGGCGGAATGAGGATACGCAATGACAGAGTATGTTTCAACCCACTGATACCCGCCGCATGGAGCTCATACTCATTTATCATCAGGTACAGGAACAATCCCCTCAGGGTCGAAGTCAACGGCTCAGCGGTGAATGTGGTGAATCTCTCACAGGCTGCCATTCCGCTTGAGGTGTACGGTGAACGGGGCACCCTTCAGCCCGGGGAAGAAAAGAAATTCGGAAAATCATGAAACTGAAACCATCAATCTCATTATTGCTGCTTATGGCGCTGACGCCGGCGGGAGCCCAGACTATTGAACATATTGACCCTCCCTCATGGTTTACGGGCATGAAGGAAAAAGCCCTCCAACTTATGGTCTACGGACAGGGACTCGGATCATACGAGGTGAAGACAGACTATCCGGGTGTGAATGTGTCCACCCTGGTACGCACTGAAAATCCCAATTACCTCTTCGTTAACCTGAACGTAACGCCCGAAGCACAGCCCGGAACGGTGAAACTGACATTCATCAACGGCAAAAAACAGCTGACCCATGACTACCCTTTGTATGAGAGGCCCGCAGGCCCGGCACGGGGATTCAACAGCTCGGACGTGATTTACCTTCTCATGCCTGACCGCTTTGCCAACGGTGACACCACCAATGACAACCTTGAGGGTATGACCGAAAAACTCAACCGCAGCAATCCGGGCGGCAGGCATGGCGGCGACCTGAAGGGCATAAATGATCACCTTGACTATCTCAGCAATCTGGGCGTCACCGGCATATGGCTGAACCCGTTCCTTGAAAACAACCAGCAGCGCTCCTCCTATCACGGATATTCAACTACCGACTTCTACCGCTCCGATCCCCGCTACGGATCCAATGACGAGTTCAAAAAACTGGTCTCAGATGCACATAACAGGGGAATGAAGGTGGTTATGGACATGATCTTCAACCATATCGGATCCTTCCACTGGTGGATGAAGGACCTGCCTTCGAAGGACTGGATACATCAGTTCGATGAGTTCACCCGCACCAACTACAGGGCCTCCGTCTATATGGACCCCTACGCAGCAGAGAGTGACAAAGTTCTTATGGAAGAGGGATGGTTTGACGTGACCATGCCCGACCTGAACCAGAGCAACCCGCTGGTAGAGACTTACCTTATTCAGACCAGTCTCTGGTGGATCGCCTTCAGTGACCTTGACGGCATAAGGATGGACACCTACCCCTACCCCCAGCCTGACATGATGGCCAGGTGGGCTGAACGTGTCGAACAGGAGTTCCCGGGATTCTTTATTGTGGGTGAAGTATGGTATGACGATCCGTCGCAGATATCTTACTGGGCACTGAACAAGAAAAACAGCGATGGCTACCGCTCGCACCTCCCTTCCGTGACGGACTTCCCGGTCTGCTTCGCGACTCACAGGGCATTCACCGGATCAGGAAACCCCACCGATGGGCTGTCAAAACTCTATAACGTGCTTTCGCAGGATTTTCTCTACCCTGAGCCGCTCAGGAATGTCATCTTTCTTGACAACCATGACATGACGCGTTTCTTTACCGAAACCGGCAAAAGCCTTGATGTTTATAAAATGGGGCTCAGCTACATAATGACCGTCAGAGGCATACCCCAGCTATATTACGGAACCGAGATCGTTATGGACGGCGACAAGAGCAAGGGCGACGGTCATCTCAGGGAGGACCTTCCGGGAGGATGGCCCGGCGATAAAAAAAATGTCTTTACCGGAGCCAACCTCTCTGCAGAGGAGAAGAAGGCCCTTGAGTTCACAAGGCTCATCCTCCACTGGAGAAAAGGAAAGGATGTCATCCACACCGGCAAACTGAAACACTATATTCCGAACGATGGAGTGTACGTCTATTTCAGATACAACTGCAGCGAAAGTGTGATGGTTATCCTC
>JBHEOU010000008.1:9484-19717 GCA_046260645.1 Bacteroidales bacterium
GAGCAGATTTTCAGGATTGTACTTATTCTTGCCGCGGCAGCAGTCGTGGCAGTGGCATGCAAGCCGAAAGCGGCGGCAGTGATAGAGCCGCTGAAGACATCGGTGGTGCATGCCGACTGGACCCGCAACATGGTCCTTTATGAGATCAATGTAAGGCAGTTCTCAGAAGAGGGAACCTTTGCAGGAGTTGAAAAGGCGCTACCCGTGCTGAAGGAGCTGGGGGTGAACGTTCTGTGGTTCATGCCTATATACCCTATCGGTGAACTTAACCGGAAAGGCGAACTGGGAAGCTACTACTCCATCAGTGACTACATGGGTGTAAACCCGGAGTTCGGCACCATAGAGGACTTCACGACGCTGGTTGATACGGCTCATAGCATGGGATTCCATATCATACTCGACTGGGTGGGCAACCACTCAGCATGGGATAACCCGCTGGCAACACAGTACCCCGAGTGGTATGAGAAGGACTCCCTGGGCAATTTCATCTCGCCCTTTGACTGGACCGATGTAATTCAGTTTGATTATACGGCTGAGCCGCTCTGGGATTATATGGTGGGAGCCATGAAATACTGGGTGGCCGAGGTGGGGGTCGATGGTTACCGATGCGATTTCCCGGGCCTGGTGCCTGAGGAGTTCTGGTTCAGGGCTGCCACCGAACTGAATGCCGTTAAACCAGTGCTTATGCTTGCCGAGGATGAGGATCACTCCTACCTCCTTGAGCGCGCCTTTGACATGAACTATGCCTGGGCACATCATCACCTGATGAATGCCGTTGCTTCCGGTGATCGCAGGCCTGCCGCCCTCGACAGCATCCTGCAGTATGAGATTAAGCGCTATGATCCGGAGTCATACAGGCTCAGGTTCATGACCAACCACGATGAGAACTCGTGGAACGGCACCATCACCGAGAAGATGGGTGATGCACAGAAGGCTTTTGCAGCGTACCTCTTTACCGTTCCCGGCGTACCTCTGTTATATAACGGCCAGGAGGCTGACCTCGACAAGAGGCTTGAGTTCTTCACGCGTGACCCGATAGAGTGGAAGGAGACGGAACTACGCTCCTTCTACACGAAGCTGGTGCATCTGCGCACTTCTCACCCTGCTCTCCGCCACGGAACCGAGGGCGGGTCATACGAAAACCTGAAGACGGACCAGAAGAATGTCTATGCCTACAAGCGCGTCAAGGGCGAAAACGAGGTGCTCGTAATCCTTAACCTGGGCAAGAGTCCTGTTACTGTTGCGCTGAAAGACGGTGCCACGGCAGGAACCTACAACGACCTGTTTGCTGATGCACAGGTAGAGATAGCCCAGGGTGAAAAGATGCAGATGGAGCCCTGGGGTTATATGGTATTGGTTAAATAACCATTGCGTATCTGCTTCATCAAAAACCCCGGGGATTTACGCCCGGGGTTTTTTGCTGACCATGAAGACCATACTTAATGGCCTACGGCCAACTTTACCGCGTAGCGGTTGAAGTATTGTAGAATAACCGTAATTAACAACCATACCGCGTAGCGGTTATAGTATTATAACCTGCAAGTTTGGCAGATAATTTTACTTGCTTATAACATTTCTGTTATTTTATTAACACTGTTATTTTAATAACATTATTTATTATCTTTGCGCCGGATTCAATGATTTGACAACAGGTTAATGCCACAGAAGAACGATATGACAAATCTTAGGAATTAATAACTTTTTAAGGGTAATTTTGCGACACAAATTACTCGAATACAGATAATACAGTATAAAATATCAATTGAAATGGGAAAACTCAAATCACTGGCAGACTTAAAAACAGTTCGTGAAGAAGCACGGGCCAAACTTGATCTGAGAGTCAAGGGTGACAGCCCGGAAGGACTCGTTCAGGTTAAAGTTGCGATGGCCACCTGCGGCATCGCATCAGGAGCCAGGCCTATCATGGAATTCTTCGCGGATGAACTGGAAAAGAGAGGCATCGGAGCCGTCGTAACCCAGACAGGCTGCATGGGTTACTGTTATGCTGAACCAACCGTGGAGGTGCAACTCCCCGGACAGGAGCCCGTCGTCTTTGGATTTGTAGACAGGAAAAGGGCCGATGAAATCATTGAGAAGTATGTCAAGAACGGGGAACTGGTTGAGGGAATCATACCGGTTAATTATGAAAAAATAGACTAATAACAGGGAGGAAAACAGTAATGGCAAAATTCAGAATGCACCTTCTTGTCTGTGGCGGTACCAGCTGTCGCGCCTCGGAAAGCAGTCTCATCGTCGAGAACCTGAAGAGGGAGCTTGAAGAGAAGGGCCTCGCCGGCGAGGTACAGGTAATATTGACCGGTTGTTTCGGCTTCTGCGAGAATGGTCCTGTTGTAAAGGTGATGCCTGACAACACATTCTATGTACAGGTCAAACCCGAAGATGCCCCGGTCATCGTGGCTGAGCATGTGATAAAGGGAAGGGCGGTACAGAGGCTGCTTTACGCTGATCCGAAAAGCAAGGAGCCCGCAAGCGACGCAAAGCATATCGGCTTTCACCTCAAGCAGATCCGCATTGTGCTTCGTAACTGCGGGTTCATCAACCCGGAGAACATCGACGAGTATATAGCCCGTGAAGGATATGCTGCCCTCGGCAAGTGCGTCGGGGAGCTCACTCCTGCCGGCGTAATTGACGAGATAAAAAAGTCGGGGCTGCGCGGACGCGGAGGCGCCGGGTTTCCAACAGGACTGAAGTGGGAGATAGCATCAAAAAACCAGGCTGATCAGAAATATGTTGTTTGTAACGCTGATGAGGGTGACCCGGGAGCATTCATGGACCGCTCTGTCCTTGAGGGCGACCCTCACTCCGTGCTCGAAGCAATGGCAATATGCGGTTATGCAATAGGTGCATCCAAAGGACTTATTTATATAAGGGCTGAATATCCGCTGGCCATCCAGCGTCTGAAGGTGGCTATTGAACAGGCACGTGATTACGGCCTCCTTGGAAGCGACATCCTGGGAACCGGATTCAGCTTCGACATAGAATTGAGATATGGTGCGGGAGCATTCGTCTGCGGCGAGGAGACAGCCCTCATCCATTCCATGGAAGGAGCCCGCGGTGAACCTACAAACAAGCCTCCGTTCCCTGCCGAGAGCGGATTCATGGGCAAACCCTCAAACGTTAATAACGTAGAGACCTTTGCCAGCGTCCCGGTAATAATTAACAAGGGATGGGAATGGTTCTCATCTATCGGCACTGAAAAGTCAAAAGGAACAAAGGTCTTCGCTCTTGCCGGAAAGATCAATAACGTAGGTCTTATAGAGGTACCTATGGGTACCACTCTCCGCGAAATCATCTTCGAAATCGGCGGCGGAATAAAGAACGCCAGGAAGTTCAAGGCCATACAGACAGGAGGCCCCTCCGGTGGCTGCCTTACAGAACATCACCTGGATATTCCCATCGACTTTGACAGCCTCATCGCAGCAGGATCAATGATGGGCTCAGGAGGAATGATTGTAATGGACGAGGACGACTGCATGGTGTCAATAGCCAAATTCTTCCTCGAGTTTACGGTCGAAGAGTCATGCGGCAAATGTGCACCATGCCGGATAGGAAACAAGAGGCTCCATGAGCTCCTCACACATATCACCAAGGGTAACGGCACCATGGCCGATCTTGACCGGCTGAAGAACATGTGCAATGTCATAAAGGATACCTCGCTCTGCGGGTTGGGTCAGACATCACCCAACCCCGTACTCTCAACTATGGTTAACTTCATGGATGAGTACGTGGCACATGTAATTGAGAAGAGATGCCCTGCCGGCTCGTGCCGCGACCTCATGAAGTACTCAATCATTGTTGACAAGTGCGTGGGCTGCACAGCATGCGCAAGAGGATGTCCCGTCAACGCAATCACCGGCGAACGCAAAGGACCGCACTTCATTGACCAGGAGAAATGCATTAAATGCGGCGCCTGCTTCGAGAAATGTAAATTTGGCGCTGTGCTAATCAACTAATCAGAGGGAGACAGAAGATGGAAACAATAAAACTGACAATAGACAACAAGCTGGTTGAAGTCGAGAAGGGTACATCAATTCTCTCTGCTGCAAGGAAAATGGGTATCGATATACCCACACTTTGCCACATGCAGCTTCATGACCTGAATATTGAAAACAAGCCCGGCGGATGCAGGATATGCGTCGTCGAGGTTCATGGCCGCAGGAACCTCTCTCCGGCCTGCATTACCAAATGCGATGACGGAACGGATGTCCGCACCCACACTCCCAGGGTACTGAATGCCCGCAGGACGGTGATGGAGTTCATCCTCTCTGACCACCCGAAGGACTGTCTCATATGCCCCAAGTCAGGTCACTGCGAGCTGCAGGATATGGCCAACAGACTTGGCATAAGGGAGATACCCGGCCAGGAGATAGCGGAGATGTCAACCTACAGGAAGGACACCTCCCCTTCTATCATCCGTGATCTTGACAAGTGCATCATGTGCCGCCGTTGCGAGATGATGTGTAATGAGGTTCAGACTGTTGGCGCCCTCTCAGCCGTCAACAGGGGCTTCATGGCTGTCGTTGCTCCGGCCTTTGAGCAGAACCTGGAATACTCACCATGCACATACTGCGGTCAGTGTGTTGCCGTTTGCCCTACCGGTGCCCTCACAGAGGTTGACCATACCCGTGATGTACTCCGCGCCATTGTTGACCCCGCCAAGACGGTGGTGGTACAGACAGCTCCTGCAGTACGCGCAGCCCTGGGTGAGGAGTTCGGCATGAAACCCGGCACCCTCGTGACAGGGAAGCTTGTAGCCGCACTTAAAGAACTCGGGTTCGACTATGTATTCGATACTGACTTCGCAGCCGATCTCACCATCATGGAGGAGGGCACAGAGCTGCTTAACAGGCTGGGCAAGTTCCTGAAGGGTGACAAGGATGCAAATATCCCTATACTGACATCATGCTGCCCGGGATGGGTCAACTTCTTTGAACACAATTTTCCTGACTTGAAGGATGTTCCCTCAACGGCTAAATCACCTCAGCAGATGTTCGGAGCTATAGCCAAGACCTACTTTGCCGATAAGATCAATGTCAAGCGTCAGGATATGGTGGTTGTATCAATCATGCCATGCCTGGCCAAGAAATATGAGAGCCAGAGACCGGAATTCTCCGTCGACGGCAATCCTGATGTTGACTTCTCCATCTCCACACGTGAGCTGGCCCATTTCATACGGCAGGCGAATATCGACTTCAATAACCTGCCGGATATGGACTTCGACAAGCCACTGGGTGAATCAACGGGCGCCGGAGTAATCTTCGGCAACACAGGAGGTGTGATAGAGGCAGCTGTACGTACAGCTTATGAACTCCATACCGGCAAGAAACTCAGCCGCCTCGACTTTGATGAATTAAGAGGTATGGAAGGGGTAAGGCAGGCAACGATAGATTTTGACGGTTTCCCGCTGAACATTGGTATTGCCCACGGCCTGGGCAACGCCCGCAAACTGCTCGACGAAGTAAGAGCAGGAAGGTCAAAGTACCATGCCATCGAGGTCATGGCCTGCCCGGGCGGATGTATCGGCGGCGGCGGACAACCTCTGCACCACGGCGACTCTTCAATACTGAAGGCGAGAGCGAAGGCTTTATACGAGGAGGACAAAAACAAACCCATCAGGGTCTCACACGAGAACCCATATATCATCCAGCTCTATGAAGAGTTTCTTGGAGAGCCTGACAGCGAAAAGGCGCATCACCTGCTCCATACACACTATTTTGACAGGAAGGCGAAGATCATCATCAAGCAGTGAGATCTGAATTATTAACATAAAAATCAAAGAGATGTCAAGTATAAAGATAGAACTGAGACAACAGGATGTTGATAAGATCAACGAGATATGTGACTCATTCAATAATGACCCGGTGGAACTGATAAACGTACTTCACAAAACCCAGGAGCACTTCGGTTATCTTCCGGCAGAGGTGCAGGAGGTCATTGCTGACAAAATGAATATATCAACGGCAAGGGTGTATGGTGTGGTAACATTCTACTCATTCTTCACAATGACTCCCAAAGGCAGGCATCCAATCAGCATCTGCATGGGTACGGCCTGCTATGTCAGGGGAGCAGAGAAGGTGCTTGATGAATTCAAAAAGGAGCTGGTGATACAGGTAGGCCAGACTACCGGCGACGGCAAGTTCTCCCTCTCGAGCCTGCGCTGCGTGGGAGCCTGTGGCCTCGCGCCGGTGGTTCTCGTGGGTGATAAGACTTACGGAAGGGTTGCTCCGGATGATGTCAGGACCATACTAAAGGAATACGAGTAAAAAAAAAGAGGCCGGGTGACTGGCCTCTTTTCTTAGTCGGCAGTCCACAGTTCTCAGTCGCCAGTCAATCAATAAGTTACTGACTGAAGACTGTTGACTGAAGACTGTTGACTTTTTATCCCGGGCTGCTCCTCTTCCTGAAAAAGTATTCCTTCTGCCGGCGCTTCTCCGCCAGATCACGGGCCACATAGACCCTCTTCCCGGTGTAGGGATCAAACCCAAGGTAATACATCGCCGTGGCCAGTGTCATGGGCGTAGGCGTGAAATCCTGAACCTGCTCGGGATGCATTCCCAACTCCTTAAGGTCACGTGCCAGTGAGCCCATCTTCTGCTCCGTGGTCCCCGGATGGGCGGAGATGAAATATGGCACCAGCTCATACTTCAGTCCGTTGCTGCGTATGATACTCATGAACTTCTCACGAAGCTTCCTGAAGTGGCTGAATGAACTCTTCCTCATCAGGTACAACACCTCATCGTCAGCATGTTCCGGGGCTACCTTGAGTCTGCCGCTGGTATGATTCACTATCAGTTCCTTCAGGTACTGCTCCTCCCCTCCTCCGGCTGCCTTGTTGTAATCCTTCATCAGCAAGTCATACCTTATTCCGCTGCCTACGAAGGCCTTTTTGATGTACGGCAAGGCATTGACCTTCCGGTAAAGGCTGGTAAGATCTTGATGCGAGGTATCAAGGTTATCACAGACGGCAGGCCAGATACATGAAGGACGCCCGCATTTCATGCATCTCTCCTGGTCTTTGCCCGCCATCCGGTACATGTTGGCCGACGGTCCGCCCAGGTCGGAAAGATACCCTTTGAAGCCCTCCATCATGCTTATCCGCTCCACCTCTCTCATCACAGAGGCTTCGCTGCGGCTGCTGATAAACTTACCCTGGTGGGCGGCTATGGCACAAAAGCTGCATCCCCCGAAGCATCCGCGGTGAATGTTCACCGAGAACCTGATCATCTCCCACGCAGGTATGGGTCCTTTTTTTGCATATCGCGGATGGGGGGCATAGTTGAATGGCAGCTCATAGATGGCATCGACCTCTGCCTCGGCAGCCGGAGGAAAGGGCGGGTTAACCACCACGACCCTGTCACCGCATTGCTCCGTCAGCCTGACAGGCTTCCTACTGTTGGTTGTCTTCTCAAAGAGCACGAAGTTTTCGGCATATGCCTTTCGTGATGCCATCGCTTCCTCGCACGAATGCATCTTCAATTCCTTTACTCCGGCAAGGGGCTGCAGTGTCTCTCCGGCAGGAACAACGAATGCAGACTGCGGCAGGTTGCGGATCATGCCTGGTGCCTCACCCTTTCTGACACGCACTGCCAGCTCTGTTACGGCTCTCTCTGCCATGCCGTATATAAGAAGGTCCGCGTTGCTTGATATAAGGATGGAAGGCTTAAGCGCATCCTTCCAGTAATCATAGTGCATCAGCCGGCGCATAGATGCCTCTATGCCGCCGATCACCACAGGTGTTGACGGGAACAGTTTCTTCAGGGCCTGTGTGTAGACCACCGTAGAATAATCGGGCCTGAAGCCTGACACTCCGCCGGGAGTGTAAGCGTCATCTGATCTGAGCCGGCGCGCTGCGGTGTAGTGGTTTACCATCGAGTCCATGTTGCCGGCGGTAACGGCAAAGAAATAACGCGGAGCACCCATCTTGGTGAAGTCGCGCAGGTCATCACGCCAGTTGGGCTGTGGCACTACTGCCACACGCATGCCCGCAGCCTCCAGCACACGGGTAATCACTGCCGCGCCAAATGAGGGATGGTCAATATATGCATCACCGGAGAAAAGAATGACGTCGGGTCGTTCCCACCCGAGAGCCTCCATCTCCTTCCTCGATGAGGGGGGCCATTTTACATCATCTTTTTTTCCGTTTTTCACGCCGCCAAGTTACATAATATACATAACTTGCTTTTGAATGTGCTAAAAAAGAGAACTCTTCTTATGTACAAGCCAATGGCCACTCCCGCATTCAGATATTCATTGTATAAACATGGCAAGGAGCTGGCAATCTTGCTGATAGTCGTCATGACCATTGTTTCAACCCCACTGACCAGAGCACAGGATCTGCCTCAGCGGCCTAAGCTCGGACTTGCTCTCAGCGGCGGGGGAGCGAAAGGACTTGCCCATCTCGGTGTTATTAAGGTGATGGAGGAGGCCGGCCTTAAGCCCGACTATATAACCGGGGTAAGCATGGGGAGTATCGTCGGCGGGTTGTACGCCCTGGGGTATTCACCCGACAGCATAGCCATAATGTTCCGAACTTACAACTGGGAAGACGCACTGTCTGACAGGATACCCGAAAACAAAATCATTTTCCTCGAAAAGAGACATTACTTCAACAGCCTCATCTCGCTGCCCATCACCCGGACTGCCATCAAAATCCCGGCAGGCCTCATTAACGGACAACTGATTGAAAGCGCATTGAACCATTATTTCTGGCCTGCCGCGCATATTTCTGATTTTTCAGAACTGCCTGTGCCGTATCTCTGCCTTGCAACAGATATGCTCTCCAGCAAAAAGGTGATTTCCAGAGGCGGCTACCTGCCTGACGCAATCAGGGCAAGTATATCGATACCATCAATCTTCACACCCGTCAAGACTGATACCGCCGTGCTCGTTGACGGCGGCGTGCTGAGAAATTATGCTGTCACCGAGCTCCGTGAGATGGGCGCTGATATCGTAATCGGATCGTACGTCGGCTTCAGGGGAGCTTCAGAGGAGGACCTCGAGTCGGTGCAGGGAATACTCAAACAGATCGGCTTTCTGACCAGCCTGGCCGATTATGAAACACAAAAGCGGCTGTCTGACATAATGGTAGAGCCTGATTTGAAGGATTACTCGACCATGTCATACGGTAATGTGGATTCAATCATAGCAAGGGGCTACCGCGAAGCACTTAAGTACAAAGACCGGTTCATCAGGCTTGCCGACTCACTCAATGCAATGGGACTCCGGGAAAAGGTAACACCGCTGCCCGGTGTCATGTACTATCAGTTTGACACCATAAGGGTGGTTGGCAACAATATTGTAAGTGATGAGCAGATAACCGGTGTTCTTGATATCGTTCCGTTACAGCCTGTTGACAGGGATCTGCTCGCTGAAAGAATTGAACTTCTTTACGGTAAGGGATGGTTTGAAAAGGTTAAATATCGGATTATTCCCCGGGATGATAAACTTATCCTTGAGATCGACTGCATTGAACGTCCGCAGGCAATGCTGTACGGCTCGCTGCATTATGACCCCGCTCTCAGCTCAGGAGTAGTACTGAACCTGTCGGTCAGAGACCTGCTGACACCCAGCTCCGTTATCAATGCGGATGCCTATATCGGACAGTACTATCGGTTCAGAATCAGCGCAATCCAGTTTATTGACAGAAGTCAGAAATTTGGCATGGAGGCATCGTTTTATGCTGACAATACCCGTCTTCCTCTTGTCCGGCTCAGGCACGAGACCGGCCCCATGCTCAGCCATAATTACATCAGCGGCCTGACTCTCAGCAAGCGGATGAGCCTGAACCATCTGATGAGCCTTGCTGCAACCATAGAGGATCAGCATCTTATTCCCGATTATGTCACAAGTACAGGCATCAGGAACATCTCTTATGACTACCTGAGGCTTGCCTTCAGCTACCAGGCAAATACCCTCGATTACAAACACTTCCCCAGCCAGGGCATCAGCTACATCATTTCAGCCTCGACATCGAACCTCCTGAAGGGCACAATTAAGACCGGCACCAGCAGGGAGGTGTACAAACCCGGAGATGAATCGTCGTTCTCCTTTGACCGCTTTTTTGCTGCCAGAGCATCGTTCAGAAACTATAACTCTCCTTCAGACAAGGTCACCATCAGCTTCGGCGGCGAGCTCCTGCTGGCAACGGGCGTTGACTCCATAACTTCGAATAATAACTTCTTCTTACTGGGAGGAATAGAATCTGTCACTGAC
>JBHEOU010000080.1:0-3504 GCA_046260645.1 Bacteroidales bacterium
GATTCATAATCGTCAACAATTCAGGGACGATTGAGGTTGTCAGCATACTCACCATGGAGAGTATAACTACTGTTACAGGGTTGAACTCACCGCGACAGATGGTGATCAGTGGCAGGAAAGGATACGTCAGCAGCCTCTCTTCCAATGAAGTGACAGTAATTGATCTTGACAGGATGGAGATCTCGGGCGAGTTCAATATTGGTTGCACTTCAGAAGCAATGGCAATATCAGGCGATAAACTTTTCTCAGCGTTCTGGTCAGGCGGGAACCGGATTGTGGTTACAGATCTGGCAACTGAAGAGGTGATAACGACCATCACCGTCGGGCTTGAGCCCGAGAGCATGGTGCTTGACAGGAACAGCAGGTTGTGGGTTCTTTGCACTGGCGGATGGAACGGGGAGGAGATACCGCGACTGGTCAGGATAAATACGGTCACCTATGAGAAAGAGGCAGAGATGTTTTTCAGGACCGTTACTGACAACCCTTCATCGCTTACAGCGAATGCTGCCGGAGACACACTCTATTTTATTGACGAAGGTGTCAGGAGAATGCCGGTAACGGCTTCCGGGCTCCCTTCAGAGGCCTATATTCCTGCCGGTGCCAGGCTGTTCTATAAGCTGGCGGCAGGGCCCGGCGGACAAATAGCAGTAACTGATGCCATAGACTACCAACAAACGGGCGATTTTCTCGTTTATAACAGTAATGGTGAGCTGGAAGATACAGAGCAGGCAGGAATAATACCCGGTTTCATGTGCTTCATTCATGATTAACCACTTTTTGACTACTTTTAGCAACGTAACATGAACAGGTTGAAGCAACGAGCACTTATATCCATACTGGTTCTGCTGTCATCCTCTTCTTTATACAGTCAGACGGAATTCCCTGTCGGCAGTGCGCTCATGCCGGAGATAGACTCATGGCATGAAATAAATGTCGATCCTTTACAGGTTGAGATCATGCGCACGCTTGACCAGGCGAAGGACCAACCATACCAGTTTGCAATTCCGGTACCGGTCTCCCTGACCCCTGAGAACGCAGGTTTTATTGTGAACAGGGGAAATGAGACCATCTGGGTCATGCCCCTGTCGTCCAAGGGCGCCCTGTCTGTCAACCTGATCCTTTCGCCCTACAATCTGCCTCAGGGTGCATATATATATGTCTATGACCAGGAACGTCAGACAGTACGGGGTGCCTACACCCGCGAGAGCGGGATGAACACCCTGACCTTGCCACTTATGCCCGTACCTGGTGACAGGCTGGTACTTGAGTGTCATTTCCCCGGGAACACCATTCCTCGCGGGGCAATAGGTATTAAGCAGGTGGCCCATGACTTTGCAGGTTTCTTCGGGCTTGATGGTATCAAGGACCTTTACTATGGCAGATCGGGCGGCTGCGAGGTGGATGTAAACTGTTCGACAAATGAAAACTATCTGAGAGCCTCCAGGTCTGTGGTTCGCCTCCTGGTGGCAGGTTCCGAGCTCTGCACCGGGGTACTTGTAAACAACACGGGCAGTGAGTACAGGGCATATGTCCTTACTGCAAATCACTGTATTGATACCTCCACCCTGGCGGCCAATACAATTTTTGTCTTCAATTACCTGAGCCCATGGTGCGATGGACCCGATCTCACAAACATGCACTCCATTTCAGGTTCCGTTTACCGTGCCGGTAATTCAGCCATTGACTTCGGCCTGGTTGAGCTGTCCCAATTTCCTTCCCTGGTTTACAGACCTTATTTTGCGGGGTGGGACATTACGCCTTCCGTGCCTTCGAACACATATACGCTCCATCATCCGGAGGGTGATATGATGAAGATAACAATTGATGACAACGCTCCGATATCAACCTCATATCCGCTTCCCGGCTATGCCTCGAACAGCTTCTGGCGTGTGCTCAGGTGGGAGTTGGGTGCCACTGAGCCAGGCTCATCCGGTGGACCTCTTTTCGATCAGAACGGCAGGCTCAGGGGCACTCTGACCGGCGGAAGTGCAACATGTGATGATCCTACCAATGACTTCTATGCCAAGCTCAGCAGGATGTTCAATATCACAACCATCACCTCAACAAACCTGAAACCATGGCTTGACCCGGTGGGAACTGGCGCAACGGTAGCCAGCGGCCGTGATCCATATGCATATAACCTCTCCAGGTCAGACACCCTCAACAATATGGTTGCCACTGACCCTGGCACTACAGACAGCTACTCCGCCCCTGCATGGGGCTATTCCACCGGGTATAACTCCGACAACCTTACAAGATATGCCGAATATATGAGTTTTACCGGCACCGGGGAGATAGCATGGGTCAGGCTCAGTCTGGCGTTTGCATCCTTCCTTACCCAGGCCGATTCCATCAGGGTATTCATATGGAGCGGAGGCGCACAGCCCGGATCGGTCATCGCCTCAAGAATGTACCGCATCAGGGAGGTGAGAGACAATTTTGATCTGGAGGTTGACTTTGGAAGGACAATTAAGGTAACAGGCCCTTATTACGTAGGATATACTATTTACTACAAGGGCGGGATGAACCTTCCCCAGCCCCAGTTTGCAGTCAGGCACTCCGTTCCCTGGCCGCTTGAATCAAAGAATACGGCATGGTTCCACAACGGCACCGACTGGAGGCCCTTCACCCAGCACCCTACTTTTCCGATGGCCACATCACTGGCAATAAAGGTGATAATGGTAGAGAATTCTATTCTGAACGGCTTTGAGGAGCCGGACGGTGAGGTCTCTCCGCTGAAGGTTTTCCCAAATCCCTTTACTACCAGCCTTTCATTCAGCATAGCAGGCACAGGTGTGTCAGAGACTAACCTGAGGCTGTATGACAATTCGGGAAGGGTGGTCACCGCAGGCGAATACAGGAATATCTTCCCGGGGGTGATCACCCTTGAGCTTCCCTGGCTGGCTCCGGGAATCTATCACTACGGGCTGAAGAATGATTCGGTAACCTACACCGGTACAATTATTAAAATAGATTCCAGGTGAAAAGCATCCGGTTCGTTGCCGTGGCAGTGACAATTATTCTCTGTTCATGCCGTCACGGAGGCGACCGGGCTGTGGGCCCCGGTATAGCCGGGTCTCATAGTGCATCGAGGTTTTCACTTGATGAGAAGCGGGGATACACGATACTTACCGTCAGGGATCCATGGCAGAATTCAAGGGGAACAGAGATGACCTGGTGCCTCCTGCCTCATGGCGAGGCTATCCCGGATGGATTTGATGAGGAGCAGGTGATACGCATACCCGTCAGGAGGATGATCTGCATGTCTGTCACCCATATTGCAATGTTGCGGGCGCTTGATGCGACAGATATCCTGGTAGGCATCTCCGGACCTGATCTCGTATATGATTCGCTTATATCAGATGCCATCGGCCGGGGCCGGATTCAGGATGTAGGATACGAAGGAAACCTGAACAAGGAGATGGTCGTTTCGCTGAAACCTGACCTGCTTATGGTCTACGGAGTTGCTGCCCCCTCCTCAGGTCAGACAGGACGGCTCCCGGC